>CALGHW010000316.1 GCA_937916075.1 uncultured Prevotella sp. | reverse complement strand
CGATGCGCGCCGGGTTATACTGTGCCATGATGGTGAAGGTGTCGCCAGTAAGCTCCTTGGTCTTTATATTGCATAGTTCCCGGTAGCGTTTCCGGGCGTCTCCCCATGTCTCCAGCTGTCGGTTGAAGAAGCGGTGGAGTGAGTCGTCGGCCATGATGTCGGCCTTGCCGCTGAGCATCTGTTGCCGGGCGGAAATTACCAGCGTGCGCAGCCGGTCTATATACAGATTGTTGGCATTGACCTTCTCTATAGACAGGGCGGCGTCGCTGTTGCCGTCCCATCGGCGGCATAGATAAAGCTCGTCGTAGATGCGGCCTATGCGGTAATGGCGTGAGAAGATGAGGCCCAGGGCGTAGTCTTCTCCATAACTGGTGTTGGGGAATTGGATTTGGCGCAGCAGCGGTGTGAAGAAAGCCCGGGGGGCTCCCAGGCCGTTGATGCGCAAGGCGTTGTTGGGTCCGTTCTCGTCCGTCCATTCTTTGTGGGCGATGAGTCCGGGAGGTAATGTCTCCAAGGCGAAGTTGCACATCCGATAACTGCCCACAATCATGGCTGCCCGTTGGTGGTGGAAGGCATTGACGATGGTTTGGAGCGTGTGTGGAGAACTGTACAGGTCGTCGCTGTCCAGCTGGACGGCGAAGCGTCCGCAGCGGTTGTCGTTGACAGCCACGTTCCAGCAGCCGCCAATGCCGAGGCCGTCGCGTTGTGGGATGATGTGTATGAGTCGGTGGTCGGTGATGGTGTCCAGCAGTGCGGAGGTCTGGTCGGTAGAGTGGTTGTCCACCACGATGACATTAAAGTCAAAGTCTGCTTGTTGCTCCAGCGCACTTCTGACGGCATCAAGTATGGTCTTCTCCCGGTTGCGCACCGGAATGACCACCGACGCCTCCACCTTGAAGTCTTGCTCGTCGAAGTCAGGCTGCTTGTAGAGCGAGGTGTCCACCAATGCTCCGATGGCCTTTAGATGGGCTGTGGCAGCCTGCTCCATTTCTATCTGCACGTCACGGTTGGCCGGGTTCACATAGTCAAACTGTTTCACGCCGCTGGCTCTTGTGTCGGTCTCTTCTTCGGTGTAAAGATACTCGTTGAGGTGGAACAGCTTGCCGGATCGGCTCAGGAAGAGCCGCAGGTCGTAGAGTCCGGCATAGCGGTATTCGGGCTCGGGGGCCTGTACGGCGTATTCATGGAGCAAGTCCGACTTGATGAGCAATAATGACCCGAAGTCAAAGTCATCCCGGATGCTTCCCTCTTGATAGTCAATGACCGGGTGGGCTACGCGCTTCCCGGCTTCGATGGAGTAATGGTCGCTGTATACCAGGGCCGCGTTGGCGTCGGACGCCACACGCAGGAGCCTTTCCAAGGCGGAAAGGCCGATAGACAGGGGGCGTGGTTTGGTGCATATAAGAGCATATTCGGCATCCACATTTTCGGCTATGCTCAGAATGGTGTTGCTGCTGGTGGGTGCGTCGGCCACGATAAGGGTGCAGCCTTCGGGCGCCCTATGCATACGGGCTGTTTGCTCGGTGGTGATGAGATGGATGTGTTGCACTGCCTTCTCATTGCGCAGCATATTGATGGTCGGGGCCATATCTTCCATCTTGTCACAGGTCAGGAAGCAGTCTATTTTTTCTCTCATGATACTTTTGGGATTATGTTTTTCGGTAAGCGCCGACAGGTCTTTGGCGGTGGCGTATGGACATAAAAATCCAGCCATCAGTGAGCTGTCGTCGCTTTTATCTGCAAAGATAGCTCAAATGGCTGGATTGGCAAAGGAAATAATCTATTTTTATCTGTCTTCCAGACGGGTTATCCCTTATATTGTCTTAAGGCCGAGAGAAGCTCGTTGTTTTCTGTCTTGGTGCCGATGGTGATGCGCAGGCAGTCATTGCAGAGCGATACATGGGTGCGGTTGCGCACGATGATGCCTTCATTTACCAGATAGTCATATATCCTCTGCGCGTTGTCCATCTTGGCCAAAAAGAAGTTGGCGTCGGTGGGGTATGTCTTCTCACAACAAGGAAGGAGCCGGAAAGCGTCAATCACGCGTACCCGCTCTTGCAGGATGAGCTTCACTTGCTTGTCCACCTCGTAGGGGTTGCTGAGCACCTTGAGCGCCTCCTTTTGGGTGAGGTCGTTGATGTTGTAGGGATATTTCACACGGTTGAAGAGACTGATGATTTCCTTGGAGGCAAAGGCCATGCCCAGACGGATGGCGGCACATCCCCATGCCTTGCTCATGGTGTTGAGGACAATCAGGTTGGGGTAACGGACAATCTCGTGGCGGAATGTCTTTTCCTTGGAGAAGTCACTATAGGCCTCGTCCACCACCACCAGTCCGTCAAATTCCTGGATGACTCTTTCTACCTCGCCACGGTTTAAGGCGTTGCCCGTGGGGTTGTTGGGCGTGCAGAGCCAGATGACTTTGGTGTTGGCGTCGCAGACGCGCAACAGCTTGTCGGCCGACAACTGAAACTGGTCGTCGAGCAATACCTTCCGGTATTGTATGTCGTTGATGTCGGCGCAAACTTTATACATGCCATAGGTAGGCTCGATGGCCACCACATTGTCTATGCCAGAACGTGTAAAGCAGCGGTACACCAAATCGATGGCCTCGTCACTTCCGTTGCCCAGGAAGATACGGTCAACCGGAATCCCCTTTACTCGCGCCAGTTGCTCCTTGACAGCTGTCTGCATCGGGTCCGGATAGCGGTTGTATGGTTGGTTGTACGGACTCTCGTTGGCATCCAGAAAGACCCGGGCCACGTGTCCGCTATACTCGTCGCGGGCACTGCTGTAGGGCGTCAGTCGCCAGATGTTGGGGCGAGTCAGTTCTTCTAAGCTTTTCATTCCTTATTATGTGTTTTTATTCCAATCCTAACTTTTTCATTCTCACGGTCATGGCGTTTTTATGGGCGTCGAGCGACTCTGCCGCGGCCATGACCTCCACGGCCTTCCCGATATGGGCGATGCCCTCGTCGGTAAGGTGCTGGAAGGTGATTTTCCGGCAGTAGCTGTCCAGGTTTACACCGTTGTAGGCCACGGCATATCCGTGGGTGGGCAGCGTGTGGTTGGTGCCGCTGGCGTAATCGCCGGCACTCTCACAGGCATATTGTCCCAGGAAGACGCTCCCCGCGTTGACCACCTTTTCGGCCAGTTCA
>CALGHW010000315.1 GCA_937916075.1 uncultured Prevotella sp. | reverse complement strand
ATTGACCAACACCAACAGCCTTTCAGAAGCAGAACGCCAAACCATCATTGCCCATGTGGCCCACAAGCTCTTACCGATAGCCACCATGCTGAACCTACAATCAACAGCCATCATCCAGTCTTTGACCCCAAAACAGATATCTCTGTTGGACATCCAGCAAACAACCACATTCGCACAAACCGTACAGAACGAACTGCGACAGATAAAGAAAGAACTGGAATAAAACAACGGAGCCCTAAAGCTTTTTCTAACAAGCTTTAGGGCTCTATTGCCTTTTAACAGGTATACTTTTTACTTCACCACCTTGTGGCCCTGATGGATATACACGCCCTTGACAGGATTTGTTGTGCGCACACCGTCCAAACGATAGTAGTTGTCATCAGTCGAACGACAGAACGACGGGGTATTACGGATACCGAGCGTGGAAATCATGGCGTCAGCCTCAGCATCGGGAATGGCCTTGATGTCCTTGATGAAACTAAAAGGGGATTCAGAATGCGGATACCAATGATTTGACTCTTCATTCTCCATGAATTTATCGTAAACCGACTCACGTACATACAGCGTAAGACCCATTTTGTCTGACCATAAATAATTGCGAGATGTCAATATCGGACGCTCATGACCGAGCAGATAGAGTTTTTTTAGCTTTGACGCATCAAACCAGAAGGCCATCGTCTGCTGGTCGCCAAGAATAACAAGTGAATCTTGTTTGTTGCCGGCTGCATAAGTTTGGAAAGCACCGGTCTGGGCATCATAAAGCACATCGCCCATCACCTTATAATAAGGATTGGCCGCATTGACGTCAATATGCTTCAAATCATAACAGGAATTAAATACCCCTTTACCTAAACGGGTCTGGGCAGGAAGATAGACAGACTCTATACAAGTCCCCTCAAAAGCTGCATTACCTATCCATTCCAACGGCATCTCGTCGGGAATGTCAAACCGAGAGATGGAGTCACCCTCAAATGCAGCCACTCCAATTTCTCTCAACTGAGAACCAGATGCTATATCTATCTGTTTCAGACCATTATAGCTAAATGCATACGTCTCTATCTTCTGTACTGAAGCGGGAACTGTACACCGTGTCATTCCTCTCTGAAAGTAGAAAGCCCCGTTACCGATAGTTGTCACTTGACGAGCTGTGCCATTGACACTTACCTGAGCAGGTATCACGACCTCTCCTGTAACGTTTCTGACAACTCCTAAGAGCATTGCCGAACCGTCTTCCTGTTCCACAAATAGCATATTGTCTGTCTGACATTGCTGGTCGGTCGTGATGAGATGTTGCGCAGCCCATACTGAGTCAGCCTGCGCTGCAGCGAAAAATCCTTTGCCTACAAGAGAAATGAAAGATTATTGGAAACATTTATAAAACATATCCATACACATTATTATACATTGTCAATCCTTCTTCTTTCCTTTTGTGAAATCATAATGAATGATTTTACATTTTGGTTTTATTCGTTCACCACTTGACGCAAGGCATTGGACGAGCCGTTGGGTGTCATGCTTTCAAGCAGGAAACGGTATGCTTCCTTCATGGCAGACAACTGACCTTGAAGATAAAGAACCTTTTGGTTAAGGTCTTCGTCAGTAGGCTTGCTTTCTTCTACAGGTTGCGGTGTTTGTGTTTCCGCAACAGGATTAAATCTTGTACCACTATAGAAAAAATCCATTTGTACACCCAATGCGTCACAAATGTTCTCCAAAGTACCAGATTTCACGTCTTGTGCTTTTATTATCTGACTGAAATTAGGTTGGGTCATACCTAACTTAGCGGCTATATCCTTTAACATATAGCCTTTGCCGATTAATATTTCCTTTAATTTAAGTCCATCCATATACCTGTATAGTGTTAATATATGTTATATATTTAATTGTTTTATTATATCGAATTAATAATTTTATTATCTTTGCAAGCGAAAGTTTAAGGTAAAACTTTCTAAAGTTTAACCTTTATCTTTGCAAAATTAATAAAAAAAGTAACATGACAAAAGAAAAACTTGAAATTTATCAGGAGCTTTACACAAAAAGCCAACTGAAAAGAATGAAGGTT
>CALGHW010000314.1 GCA_937916075.1 uncultured Prevotella sp. | reverse complement strand
CTGGGATTCAAGTCAAGGTCGAATTTCGCCGTGACATTTAAGAAAATTACTGGCATATCACCTTCCGACTTCCAGAAAATGGCTAAAGAATAGTACTTACAAAACGTAACTTATAAGGCATAAAAACTTGCAGGAAACATACAAAATGCAAGTTTTTATGCCTTTTCTCGTTCTTATTCATGTTTTAGAACGACCACAGAACAGAAATACAGCGCCTTTCTCTATCATTTTAATATCTTTGCCACAGCTAAGACACAAACGAGAATATCAACTAACACCATTGTATTATGAAAAATGGATTACACCTCTTATGGGTATCGTTGCTGATGGGCACGATGACCGTTTCGGCAGACCCGATTGACGTGGCACAGGCTCAAAGCATAGCCAAGAAGTTCTGCTCTGAAGCCGTAGTGAAAAACAAAATGCGCAAGGCTCCGGCCAATGCCAAGATGAAACTTGTGTACAAGTCGCATGGTAAAAAAGCCAATGCAAACCTGCTGTATGCCTTCGACCGCGGAACGGCAAGCGGATTTGTTGTCGTGGCCGGCGACGACCGCGCGCCACAGATTTTGGGATATACAGACACGGGGTCTTTCGATATCGACAAGATGCCGGAAAACATGCGATGGTGGATTCAACAATACGAGCAGCAGATGCGCTATCTGCAGGATAACCCGAAAGCAAGGCTGACGGCACCGAAGAGAAGCGTGAATGCCGTGGCGCCGCTGCTCGGAGAGATTGAATGGAATCAGGAGAGTCCCTACAATGCCAACTGTCCGTACATGTCGTATTACGACGAGGACGAGGAGGAGACCGTGAGCGGAACGGCGCCAACCGGTTGTGTGGCAACGGCCATCGCACAGGTGATGCGCTACCACAAATGGCCGGCTGAAAGCAAAGGCAGCATTTCGTACACCACCAACACGCTGAAACAGGAAATCACGGCCGACCTTAACGCTACATACAACTGGGACCTGATGTTGCCAACCTACACCGGAGTAACGGCCACCGACGAACAGAAGGCTGAAGTGGCAAAACTGATGTACAACCTCGGAGCGGCTCTGCAAAGCGACTACACCCCTTCAGGCACAGGAGCCACGGATGTTGACGTGGTGCCGACACTCGTCAGATACTTCAACTACGACCCGGGGGCTCGCTACGTGCAGCGCGACTATACAGCGGTAAGCCTCTATGAGCAGGGACTCATCAACGAGATTGAAGCCGGCAGGCCGGTGCCTTACGGTGGCGTGACCAAAAAGAACGAGGGACACTTTTTTGTGCTCGACGGCATCAATGAAGACGGATACTATCATATCAACTGGGGATGGGGCGGACTGTCCAACGGCTATTTTCTCATCTCATCGCTCGACCCGGACGCTCAGGGTATGGGCGGGTCCACGTCCACTTATACGGCCTTCAAATACCACCAACTCTACATCTCCGGACTGCAGAAACCTCAGGAGGGGTCAAAGACGGGCTGGAACATCATGGCTGACGGCATCTCGAGAATCAGCGACACTTATGCCAAAGGCGACAAGATAAAGGCTACAGTCTATGACGCATACAACAACTCCTGCACCTACGACACACTGATATGCAAGCTCTATTGGGACATCTATGACGCGGAGGGGAAGATGATTGACAAGAACTTCATCAAGAGCGACACGCTCGCCCTGAACTATGGCTCCGAGAAACTCACCACAAGCTTTCAGATTCCTGCCGACATCGCCGATGGGGAATATACCGTGAAACTCGACTTCACCCAGGCGGACGATGACTACACGGCCGTTTATCCTGTAGCCATGAAGACCGGAGCCAACAAATACTATAAGCTAAAGGTGGAGGGCGACGATGTGGACGTGTCCACCGTGTCGGCCATGAAGCTCAGCA
>CALGHW010000313.1 GCA_937916075.1 uncultured Prevotella sp. | reverse complement strand
CCGTGAAGCTCACCTATCAGATACCGGTGCCCAGCTCTTGGTCTTGGCTTCAGGGCCTGAGCGTATGGGCAGAGGCCCAGAACCTCTTCACCCTCACCAAGTATCTGGGATCGGATCCTGAGGTGAGTGCCGGCAACGGTGTGCTCTATCAGGGCATCGACTGTGGCAACCTCTCTTACGGACGTAGCTTCTCAGCCGGAGTAAAGATTAATCTCTAATAATTTGACAACAATGAAAAAGATATTTTTATCCATCATGACTATGGCCAGCCTGTTCGGAGCAACTTCTTGCTCCGACATGCTGGAAGTAGATAGCGACCGCCAGTTGGTAGACCCCTCTATCAACCAGAAGACCGACTCTATCTTCTACGCCTTCGGTGTGTTGCAGGCTGTGCAGCAGGTGGCCGACCAGTATGTCTTTGCCGGAGAGATGCGTGGCGACCTGGTGAAGACCAGCGATTATACGGACGACAATCTCCGCCAGCTCTACAACTTCACCGCCACTTCGACCAACAAGTATGACAGTGCCTACGTGTATTACCGCATTATCAACAACTGCAACTACTACATTGCCCATCGCGACACCTCGCTGATGACGGGTAGTACGCAGGTGGTGATGCCAGAGTATGCCGCCATCAAGGCATACCGCGCCTGGGCCTATCTCCAGTTGGTACGCACTTACAAGCGCGTGCCGTTCTTCACCGAGCCGCTGACCGCCATCTCGCAGATTGACGACAGCAACTTCCCCGAGATGGACCTCAACGGTATCGTGAATGCCTTGGCCCCCGACCTCAAGCAGTATGCCGATATGTCGGTGCCCACCAGCGGTATCAACAACAAGGATATCGGAACTACTAACTTTGGGGAGAAGAAGAATCTCTATGCCTCAAAGTGCTATATCCCCGTTGCTCTGATATTGGGCGACCTCTATCTGGAGAACGGACAATATCCGGAAGCTGCCCAGATGTATGCCCGCTATCTCATCAACAACGAAGTGCGCCAAGAGGAGAGCTTCGCAGGACCTTCTTTCGACCAAAAGCAAGAACTGCCGCAAAATGCCGTGTCGTGGGTGGGTAGATGGAGTGATAATCGTTATTCCGCAGACCCGTCGTCAGAGATTATCACCTATATCCCAATGCCCGTCAATAGCCGTCAAGGTGTGACGACAGCTATTCCAGCCGCCTTCGGATTTAACTATTATGCCACTAAGAAGGAAACTCAGGTGGACGAGGTGCAGGTGTTGCCTTCTACCTCATTCCGAAATTTGGTCAAGAGCCAGGATTATTACTATAACACGAGCAGCGGCAGCTCGGTAGACAATGAGGTCTATGAAAAGAAGATAGGTGACACACGTTTCAATAACTACATGACGCAAGGCAACTTGAACATGGACCAGGACTCTACCATGTGGTGGATGGACAAGTACAACCACGGCAACATCGTGCTTTACCGCCAGTCTACTGTCTATCTCCGTCTGGCCGAGGCGCTCAACCGTATGGGTTATCCAGACGCTGCCTTTGCTATCCTCAAGGATGGTATCAGCGACCGCTTGCTGGAGTCTTCCTATACGTATATCACCGACAAGACCCGCGAGTTGCTGCAGACCCAGGTACCATTCTTCTCACAGGAGAACAAGGATAAGTTCTCTTATATCGTAAGCGGTTCAATCGGTAGTGGAGTCAGAAGTTTTCCCGGTGTCCTCCCTTATGGCTCGGGCATTACCTACGACGGCAACTTCCCCGGCAGCTCTCCTTATCAGCTTGACACCATCGTGGTCAACAAAATCAAGGAGCTGAGCGGCCAGTTCTCTACCGTGCAGGTTCCGCAGACTGCCGACGGCACTATGAGCGAGATTTGGGGCCAGTTGTCGGAAGACGAGGTCATCAACGCTGTGGAAGACCTTATCTGCGACGAGTATGCCCTGGAGGCCTCTTATGAGGGCAGCCGCTTCTATGACCTGATTCGTATGGCCCGCCACAAGAACGAAAAGAGTCCCGCCGGCTATGGTGCCAACTTTGGTACCGAGTGGCTGGTGAAGAAGCTCTCTTCCGATGGCCGTGACGCCAACGTGCTCTATGATGAAAACAAGTGGTATCTCCCCTTCAACTAATTGGGGAAATCCACAGTTGATAGAAAAGAAAAAATATTGCGCATCTTCCTTCGGGAACGGTGCGCAATATTTTTTTACTACATCCCCTCTTACAATATCCCTCCATCCTTTCCTGGTTGTCCCTATTCCATAAAGTCATTTTTCTTGGATAAAAACACAGAAAGAAAAGTTTGTTGTCCGTGATTCTTCCTACCTTTGTCTTTCCATTACTACGAACAAGTGAGAAACAAACAACTTTTTATGAAGATTACAAAGCAACTTTTGACAATGGCGCTTGCCCTTGGTTTGCCTGTAACGGGGCTGAACGCACAAACCTCCGTGCAGCCACCCATCATGGGATGGAGCTCCTGGAACACTTATCACGTGAATATCAGCGACTCGCTTATCATGAGCCAGGCCGACGCCTTGGTGACCACCGGCCTGAAAGACTGCGGCTACCGGTATGTCAACATTGATGACGGATTTTTTGGTTACCGCGACGCCTCCGGCAAGATGCATGCCCATCCCCGACGTTTTCCCCATGGTTTGCGGGGCGTGTCCGACCATATCCATGCGCTTGGCCTGAAGGCTGGCATCTATTCGGATGCCGGCAGTAATACCTGTGGCTCGCGCTATGACAATGACCTCAACGGCTTTGGCGCCGGTCTCTATGGCCATGAGGACCAGGACGCGCAGCTCTATTTCAATGAGTGGAACTTCGACTTTATCAAGATAGACTATTGTGGCGCCGGCACCGACCTCAATCTGGAGGAGCGCCGCCGCTATACCGAGATACGGCAGGCTATTGACCGCACAGGCCGACGCGACGTGTCCATCAATATCTGTCGCTGGACTTTCCCCGGCACCTGGGCTAAAGACTTGGCTGCCTCGTGGCGCATCAGTTCCGACATCAGGCCCCGGTGGCGCTCGGTGAAGGATATTATCGCTATGAATATGCCCCTGTCGGCCTATTGCCGCGACGGCCACTACAACGATATGGACATGCTCGAAATCAGTCGCGGGCTGAAGCCCAACGAGGAGGAAGTGCATTTCGGCATGTGGTGCATGATGAGCTCGCCGTTGCTCATCGGGTGTGACATGACCCGAATCAAGGAGCGGTCCTTGGCCCTGCTCAAGAACGAGGAGCTCATCGCCCTCAATCAAGACCCCTTGGCCCTGCAAGCCTATCCCGTGATGGAAAATAACGGCACGTATGTGCTGGTGAAGGACATCCTTCAGCGCAGGGGCAAGGTGCGTGCCGTGGCTCTGTATAACCCGACAGACTCTGCGGCCCACTTCTCTGTTCCCCTTTCCGACCTGGAGCTCGGAGGCAAGGTGAAGCTCCGCGACCTGGTACACCGGAAAAATCTGAAAAGCGTCAAGGACAGTATCGTCAGCGACCTTCCGGCCCACAGCGTGCTGATTGTGCGCGCCGAGGCCGAACGCCGGCTGGAGCCGTCACGCTATGAGGCCGAGTGGGGCTATCTGCCTTGCTTCAACAACCTCGGCAAGGACAAGCGGCTCGTGCTCTACGCCAATGTCCCGGAGGCGTCGGTCGGCATGACCGTTTCTTATCTCGGCGGACGCAAGGAAAACCTCATCCGTTGGGACCGTGTGTACAGTGAGCAGGGGGGCCAGTATGACATGACCATCACCTATCTGCCGGCCGCCCACCGGGGCTTGCTGGTCAGCGTCAACGGACATGCCACCACCGTCAGCGGACTCAAGACCGAAGGGCCGCTCTCTACCGTCACCATACCGGTATCCTTAAAGGCGGGTGACAACATCGTGGAAATGGGCAATCCCTA
>CALGHW010000312.1 GCA_937916075.1 uncultured Prevotella sp. | reverse complement strand
GGTATTGTCGGTCAGTGTGTCCACGAATACGGCTACTCCGTGAGGACCATATCCCTCGTAAGTCACTTCCTTGTAGTCACTTTGGTCTTTGCCCTGAGCGTTCTTGATAGCACGCGCGATGTTGTCCTTCGGCATATTCTCACGCTTACAGTTGGCGATGATGGCACGCAGCGTAGGATTGTTTTCAGGCTCTGGACCGCCAGCCTTGACAGCGATGGCAATCTGCTTGCCCAACTTGGTGAAAGTCTTGGCCATGTGGCCCCATCTCTTAAGCTTTGTAGCTTTACGATATTCAAATGCTCTTCCCATTGGAGTGATTAAATATTAGCGGAGCTCTGCTCCTAATTTATTTTTTAAGTTTGTAATCAGTTTGTTCATCATGGCGTCAATCTGCTTGTCGTTGAGCGTCTTGGTCTCATCCTGCAGAATGAAGTTCACAGCATAGCTTTTCTTGCCCTCAGGCAGATTCTTGCCCTCATACACGTCGAAGAGCTCCACCTTCTTGAGAAGTTTCTTTTCCGTTTGGCGGGCTACCTGCTCAATCTGCTCAAACTCCACGTTCTTGTCGATAAGCAGGGCCAAGTCGCGGCTCACGGCCGGATACTTACTGATTTCAGTATAGAGCACATTGTTCTTGCGCACCACCTTCATCAAGGCCGTCCAGTTGAGTTCAGCATAATATACAGACTGGTCGATATCGGCCACCTTGAGCACCTTCTTGCTCAGAATGCCCAGTTCTGCAAGTTTTTTACCGCCCCGGTTCTCGATAGTGAGTCCGGTAGCGTAGATGTCATTGTCACTCTTCTTGCGCACGATGAGGCCGGCGGGCACACCGATACGGCGGAAAATGTTCTCCACATAGGCAGCCAGCTGATAATAGCTACTGTCCTCGTCGGGATGAGCCCAACTGCCCTCGATACGCTTGCCTGTGAGCCAAATACCCAAATGATACTGCTCCGTATAGGCAGCCATCGGGTTGTCATGGTTTTGCTTCTCAGGATCGAAGTGGTATACATTTCCAAACTCAAAGAAACGCAGGTTCTGACTCTTGCGTTTGGCATTGTGCTCGATGCTTTCCAGTCCGCCGAAAAGGAGAGTCTGGCGCATCACGTTGAGGTCAGAGCTCAGCGGATTCATGATTTTCACGCTATTGGAAGCGGGATAAGCGTTGCGGTCTTCATAGTAAGCACCTTTGGTAAGCGAGTTGTTGAGTATCTCGCTGAATCCGTCTCCCACGAGCTGCTCTCCAACCACATTTTCCAGCTTGTGCTTCTTGTCCTCATCGCCTTTCACCACGAGGCAACTCTTGAGCTGGGTAGGTATCTCCACATTGTTGTATCCATAGATGCGAAGGATATCCTCCACCACGTCACACGGACGCTGCACATCCACACGGTAAGCCGGCACGTCAAGCTCCAGGCCATCGGCCGTCTCAGCCTTCACCTTCATCTCCAGACTCTCACAGATGCTCTTGATGAGGTCGTTGGGAATCTCCTTGCCGATAAGCGAGCGCACATAGTCATAGTTAAGTTGCACGTCGAAGTCCTTGATTGGTTCGGGGTATACATCACAGATGTCCATTGCCACCTTACCGCCCGCCAGCTCCTTGCAGAGAATGGCAGCCTGCTTCAGAGCATAGATGATGCCGTTGGGGTCGATGCCGCGCTCGAAGCGGAAGGAGGCGTCGGTGCTCAGGCCGTGACGGCGGGCACTCTTGCGAATCCAAGTGGGGTGGAAATAAGCACTCTCCAACACCACATTGCGGGTAGTCTCATAAGTGCCACTACCCTTTCCGCCGAAGATACCGGCGATGCACATGGGCTCATTGGCATTGCAGATGCTCAGGTCATGCTCACCGAGCGTATGCTCCTCGCCGTCGAGCGTCACAAACTTGGTGCCCTCCGGCTGGGTGCGCACCACAATTTTGTGGCCTTCCACCATATCAGCGTCAAAGCAGTGCATCGGCTGGCCATAGGCCATCATAATATAATTGGTGATATCGACAATATTGTTGATGGGTCGCAGACCGATAACACGGAGCTTGTTCTGCAGCCACTCAGGACTTTCCTTCACCTCACAACCTGTGATGCTGATACAGGCATAACGCTTGCAGGCTTCACGGTTCTCGATGTCTACCTCAATGGGCAAATCATGGTTGTCCACACTGAAGGAACTGCAGTCAGGACGATGCAGGCGAGTCTCATGGCCATTGCGTTTGAGCCACGCATAAAGATCACGGGCAACGCCCCAGTGCGACAGTGCATCGGCACGGTTGGCGGTGATGTCAATCTCAATGAGCCAGTCGCTCTCCAAGTGATAGTATTCAGCCGCAGGCTGACCTACGGGTGCATCTTCCGGCAACACGATGATGCCGTCATGATTGGCACCTACACCGATTTCATCTTCGGCGCAAATCATACCGTTGCTCTCCACGCCACGGAGCTTGGATTTCTTGATGACAAATTCCTTGTCACCGTCATAGAGCACGCAACCCAAATCGGCCACAATCACCTTCTGACCGGCAGCCACATTGGGTGCTCCACATACAATTTGTGAGGGATTTTCATGTCCCAAATCTACGGTAGTAACATGAAGATGATCACTGTTGGGATGGGCCTCGCATGTAAGCACCTTGCCTACATACAGACCTTTCAGTCCGCCCTTTATACTCTGTACTTCTTCTAATGCGTCCACCTCGAGACCTGTAGATGTCAATGCATCACATACCTCCTGGGGAGTGAGGTCGAAGTCAACGTATTCTTTCAGCCATTTGTAAGAAATGTTCATTATCTTGGGTCTTTTTTAAACTCTATTTTAGCACGCAAAATTACTGTTTTTTTCGCATTTATGCAAATTTTTAATTCATTTCTTTATTTCCTCTGCCTTCTCAAGTGAAATCAGAAGTGCTTTCATGGTCAGGTCACCTGCAAAAGCATGGGGGGATAGGACTCCCTATTCTCATCATTCCTGCCCTTTCTTTTAGGGCGGGTTCCCCATCCTTGGATGCCGCATCCGCAGCATGGCCATCACTAATGACATTCTTCAATTATCTAAATTTTATTTTTTATCAGAAAAAGAGATAAAAACGGCTGAATAAACTGACAGATTCCGCCAAATTTCTATATTTCACGTCATAAAATATTTTTATTTAGCCAAACTTGTATGGTTATTTATCATGTTTACATATTGAGAATGAGAGACTTACATATTTTCTGGAAAATCTGTTGAGGTTTGCCGGACGAAGTAACTATTGACGCTCCCTCTACTATATTGAGAAATTTCTTACATTTCACAAGTTGCTTCCATTGTCGTTTTTGTTTTTCTCACAGGAGAGGAACAGGTAAAGTGAAGGGCGAAAGAGATGCCGTCTTGA
>CALGHW010000311.1 GCA_937916075.1 uncultured Prevotella sp. | reverse complement strand
CGCCGTCGCCTCCGTCGAATACGGTGACATTGCCCAACTGCAACTTCTCGAAAGCCTTCACCTGCTCGCCGGCAATCTCCTTCCACTGGTCCACCATCTTGTACTGGATGGCGATGGTGGGGTTCAGCTCGGCGGCTTTCACCATGGCCTGGAATCCGTCGGCCTCGGCCAACAGCGACATCTTCTTACCTTCGGCCTCGGCCTCCAGTTTCAGCCGGATAGCCTTGGCTTCGGCCTCGGCCTGGGCCATGGTGGCCTTAGCCTTGGCCTCGGCCTCGCGAATCACCTTCTCGGCCACTGCGTCGGCCTGCAGGATGGCTTCCTGCTTGGCCACCTCGGCCGGCACAATCTTCTCTGCCTTCAGCGACGACTCCACCTTGAGGGCCTTGGCTTCCTCCACTTCTTTCTGGGCTTTCTCGCGGGCGGCCTGCACGGCGGCTTCCGAACGGGCAGCGGCCTCACCGGCCTCCTTGTCTGCGTTAGCCTGGGTGACCGACAGCTGGGCATTAGAAAGAGCTATCTCCTTCTGGGCCTCATTACGTCCGATGGCAGCCTTCTTCTGGGCTTCGGCCTGCTTGATTTCCATGTCGGAGTTGAGCTCGGCGATACGGCTTTCCTTGGCCGTGTTGGCCTGCTCCACGTTGATGTTCTTCTCTGCCTCTGCCCGAGCCACCTGCGACTCTTTTTCGGCATTGGCCTTGGCCACCAGCGACACACGCTCCTTGTCGGTCTGCGCCACTGAGATCTCTTGCTCCTTGCGGGTGGCGGCAATCGAGATTTCCTGGTCCTTGCGGGTCTCGGCCACACGGGTCTCGCGCTCCTTGATTTGCTCGGCTATCTTGATAGCACCCAGCTTCTCCTGCTCCTCTATGTTGGCCTGGGCCTCGTTCTGCGCCTTGCTCTCTGCCTCCTTACCGAGGTTGACGATATAGTTGGCGGCGTCGCGGATGTCGCTGATGTTGATGTTCATCAGATAAAGTCCAAACTTGCGCAACTCGGTGTCGATATTGTCCTTCACCTTCGACAAGAACTTGTCACGGTCGGAGTTGAGCTCCTCGATGGTCATGTCGGCGATGACCAGACGCATCTGTCCGTACACCACATCCGTGATGAGGTTCTGCTTGTCTTCCATCGACAGGCCGAGCATACGCTCGGCGGCGTTCTGCATCACTTCGGGATCGGTGCTGATGGCCACCGTGATGGTGGTCGGCACATCCACACGGATGTTCTGGGCCGAGATAGCCCCCGTCAGCTTGCAGTCTATCTGCATCGGCTTCATCGACAGGAACTCATAACCCTGAACGATAGGCCACACAAAGGCCGCACCGCCGTGATAGAGTTTGGCCGACTTGGCCGTTCCGTTCTTACCATAGACAACCAGTACCTCGTCACTCTTACACTTACGATACCGTGAAAGAATTCCTATCACGGTCAGCAACACGACCACAACCAAGATGGCCGCGAGCATTAACATGTTTGATTCCATAAATAATTTAGGTTTTTAATTGATATAATAGGTGTTGTTCTCAAATTTCTCTATCGTCACCACCTGGTCCGTGACATAGTCCGTACGCCCCGACAGCGACACCACGTCGAGCTCCCTGACCGAACCGTCGCGCACCAGGCTGATGGTATAGCGCCCGTCACCGTCGTTGATATACACCTTGCCGGCCCGCCCCACCATACTGGACGGCGGCTCTGGCGCACGATACTTCTGCAAGCGGAAGGCCAGCACATACACATAAAACATCACGAAGACAAAGACCAGGCCCACCAGGACCGCGCCAAAATAGGTTTTCCACGACTCACCGACAAAGAACACCTTGGTCCACCCGAATCCTATCAGGAAGTGGACAAGTCCCTTGAAGGAGAACACACTGCCCAAGTCGCTGTCCGCTGTGGCGTCACCGTCCACATCGACATCCACGTCACCCAAAAAAAGGGAAATAAAGAACTGCAACAAAAAGATGCCTGACGACACCAATGCTATCAGCAAGAAAATTTCATTTGTTGTCATAGACATTACAGGTTATTCGTTTCTATCCTATTTTTAGCTCTACAAAAATAAGCATTTTTGTTCTTTTATCCAAGAAAAAGAAAGAAAAAATAAAGGTATCCTATATAAAAAATGGGGGAATCCTATATATAAATAAGGTATAATGGGAGAATCGATGAGAAAAAGAAGAAAACATTTGCCCATATTGCACAAAAGTTGTAATTTTGTGCCGAAATTTACAAACCAAGAAGTTTTATACACAATGACTCACAATTTATTGAAGGGTAAGCGCGGCATCATCTTCGGTGCGCTCAACGCTGACTCTATCGCATGGAAAGTGGCCGTGAAGGCCGTTGAAGAAGGTGCTCAGATTACATTGAGCAACACCGCCATGGCACTCCGCATGGGCACAATCGACGAACTGAGCAAGCAGCTCAACGCCCCCGTCATCGCAGCCGACGCCACCAGCGTGGAAGACTTGGAGAAGGTCTTCGAGGAATCACAGAAGATGCTCGGCGGCAAGATTGACTTCGTGCTCCACTCTATCGGCATGAGCCCCAACGTGCGCAAGCACCGCACATACGACGACCTCGACTATAACTATCTGCAGAAGACACTGGACATCTCGGCCATCTCGTTCCACAAGATGCTCCAAGTGGCCAAGAAGCAGGACGCCATTGCCGAATACGGCTCTGTCATCGCCCTGACTTATGTGGCCTCACATCGTACCTTCTTCGGCTACAATGATATGGCCGACGCCAAGAGCATGCTGGAGAGCATCGCCCGCAGCTTTGGTTATATCTACGGACGCGAAAAGCATGTACGCATCAACACCATCTCGCAGTCACCCACTCCCACCACTGCCGGAAAGGGTATCAAGGACATGGAAAACCTGATGGACTTCGCTGACAAGATGTCGCCTTTAGGCAACGCCAGCGCCGATGACTGTGCCGACTACTGCGTGATGATGTTCTCTGACTTCACCCGCAAGGTGACCATGCAGACGCTCTATCACGATGGCGGATTCTCGTCAATGGGCATGAGCCTCCGGGCCATGAACCAGTATGCCAAGGACCTCGCTCCTTATGAGGACGAGAACGGAAAGGTCATCTACGGATAATCCCCACGAACAATTTTTCTTCCTATATCAAATAGCGTTGCGGACAATCAATGTCTGCGACGCTATTTTTTTGGTAGGTGTCCAAAATGAATTGAAATGAATCTATACTCTATTTGGGTTAGTGGGTGCGGTGTCTCACCGCACAGCACACACCAGCACACGCACGCACACCAACACGCACACCAGCACGCACACGGCACACAACACAAAAAAGCCTTGGAAATCTTTCGACTTCCAAGGCTTCTTATCATAAATAA
>CALGHW010000310.1 GCA_937916075.1 uncultured Prevotella sp. | reverse complement strand
AGTGTCTGCTCGGGCATGCCAGTCTTGTACCCGCAGAAGGTGGCCCAATAAGCGGCCTCAGGCATGCGCCGGTCATGCTCGTCATACCGATAGCCGGCAAAGAGGGGCTGGACGGCACAGTCAAGATAGGTGTCGAAGAAATCGTAAGCCTTGGCGAAGTCATTCTTGCGGATATAGTAGGTACCGCCGAAATACAGGTTGGGCCGATAAGTATTGAGCAGTTCGGCATGGCGCCGGCGATATTCGGGCTTGCTGCGCCCGTGATTGTCGGGAGCAGCGTCCAGCGAGTCGAGCGTCTCCAAGATGGCAAACATCCGCCGGGTCAGGCTGAAGATGCTGGCTGTGTCATATTTCTGGTTGAGATACAGTTTCTCATTGCCGGCGTCATACTGGCGCTGCACGGCCTGGTACCACAACAGATAGACCTTGGGATTCTGTCGGGAGGCAGAGTCCTTGGCCAAAAGGTCAGTCATGAGCTTTTCGGCCTTGTCAAAGTCCTTGCCGCTCTTAATATAAGACCGTGCCTGAGACATCTCCTTGCGTTGGGCTCTCAGGCACGGCACTGTGAATAATAAGAGAAGCATTACCGAGATAAGCTTCTTCATTCTCATCTTCTTTTGGGGTTACACGAGGGTATTACTGGTTGGCCAGCTTTTCATATTCGGCCGACTTAGCCTTGTCGCCCAGTGAGTAGTACACCTGATAGAGCGCATACGCCCAGTTGACGGTCTTGCGCTCGGGGTCCAGCTCCTGAGCCTTGAGCAGGTAGGTCTTGGCCTCGTTCAGGATAGCCTTTACCTTGTTGGCGTTGGCCACGGTAAGTGCGCCGGTTTTCTTGTCGGCCAGCTTGTCCTTCAGGTCCACAGCCTTCGAGTTGAGACTGGTGCCGATATTGAATACCACTGCCACGAAGTTGGGGTCAATCTCCACAGCTTTCTTGTAGGAAGCGATGGCGTCGTCCCACTTCTCGGCACGCATTTCTGTCTCGCCCTTGATGGCCCAGGCCATCTTGTTTTGCGGGTTCAGTGTGGTTTCTTCGGTAATCCAGGCCAGCTTCTCGGCTGCGTGCTCATTGTAATAAGACAGCAGCATGTTGAAGTAGCGGTCTTCTGTGGGGTTGGCCTTGTGGAGGGTCTTCACCTCAGAGATAAAGGCGGCTGAGTCGGCAGCCGTCTTGCAGCCGTCTTTTTTGGCGAAGAGCAGTATCTCGCCGGCGTCCTTCTTCAGCTTATCGTCCGCACCGGCAGCCTCCTGACACTTGTGGGCGTATTTCTCGGCTGCGGCATAGTCCTTGAGCTGGTAGGCCAGCAAGCCTGAATAGTAGGCGAACTGTGCGTAATAGCCATCCTTGGAAAGGTCAACACCCGTGAAGAAGGGGGCGTCGTGAGAGTCTACATAGAGCGACCATGCATCAAAAGCCGACTTGTTGTCCTTGAGATTCTGGTTGTAATACTGTCCGGCCTGGAGAGCAACGATGCGCAGGTTTTGGGCCACGGGCTGGTTGGCACTGCGGTATTTGGGCTTCACCCGACCTTTCTCGTCGGGGACAGCGTCATACTCGTCACACTTCAGGATGGCCTTCAGTGCGTCCACACCGTTCTTATACAGAGACAAGGTGTCAAACGGCACGGTCTTCTTCTCCTGTATGTTGGCCACCTGAATATTGTTGATGGTCTCATAGGCCTTGTAGTACTCCTTGTATTTGGCGTCCCATTCCTTGGCCTGCTCTTTGGCGTCTTGTGCAAAGGCAGCTGTAGCCGAAGCCACCAGTACTGCCATCATCATCATCTTTTTCATCATGTTGATAATTTTTAAGTGTTATACTTTTAATAATATCCTATTGAATGTCTACTCCTGGTCTGTGTCTTCCTCGTCGAAGAGTGACGGCTGGGTGTCGGCCGGAGTCTCGGGCGATGTCAGGTCGGCATTGGCGCGGCTTACGTTTTCTTCATATTCGGCCTCGCTCTCCTCCTCGATGACTTCCTCGTCCGTGGCGCTCATCACCTTGCACACACTGGCGATGGTGTCATTCTTCTTGCTGAGGTTGATGAGGCGCACGCCCTGCGTGGCACGTCCCATGACGCGCACGTCGGCCACCTTCATCCGAATCAGGATTCCGCTCTTGTTGATAATCATGAGGTCGTTCTCGTCGGTCACCACCTTGATGGCCACCAACCGGCCCGTCTTCTCGGTCACGCTGAGCGTCTTCACGCCCTTGGCGCCACGGGCCGTCACGCGGTAGTCCTCGATGTCGCTACGCTTGCCGTAGCCTTTCTCGCTCACCACCATGATGGTTTCCTTCTGCGGGTCGTTCACGCAGACCATGCCCACCAGCTCGTCGTCGCCACCGTCGAGGCGCATGCCGCGCACACCGGTAGACACACGCCCCATCACGCGCACCTCGCTCTCGTTGAAGCGGATGGCGCGTCCGTTGCGGTTGGCCAGGATAATCTCGTTGTTGCCGTTGGTCAGCCGTACGCCTACCACGCGGTCGTCGTCCACGATGTTGATGGCTATCACGCCATTGGCGCGTGGCCGGCTGTAAGCCTCCAGGCAGGTCTTTTTGATCGTGCCGTTCTTGGTGGCAAACATGACGTAGTGGCTCTTGAGGAACTCCTCGTCATTAAACTTCTTGATGCGCAGCACGGCGTTGATGGCGTCGTCGGCCTCGATGTTGAGCAAGTTCTGGATGGCACGGCCTTTGGAGCTCTTGTTGCCCTCCGGTATCTCGTAGCACTTGAGCCAGTAGCAGCGTCCCTTCTGGGTGAAGAAGAGCAGTGTGTTGTGCATCGTGGCGGGATAGATATACTCGGTGAAGTCCTCGTCGCG
>CALGHW010000309.1 GCA_937916075.1 uncultured Prevotella sp. | reverse complement strand
TATTTCTACAGGCAACGCGACGGGTCGGTCATCGGCCAAAAAAGCCCACGGGACATCTCCCGCCGGCTGTCCAACATCGAGCGCGTGATATACCATCTGCAATCGCTGCTCGACACGATTCCCGAAACCGAGAGAAGCGCGCTCAACCGACGGATTGCACAGCTCACCATGGACTACCTGTACAACGTGATACCCCTCACCCACTCCCGACACCACCTGGAGACGGCCATCGAGCGGATGAGAAGCCACAACCTCTATCCGCTGCCCGACAAGCGCTACACATATAAGTACACCCTGTTCAGAAAGATGATACAGTCGGCCGTGGGCAGACACATTCTCCTGGCATCCATCCAATAAACTGACGCATAAAAAAAGACGATGAAAATATTGTTACTGGGCGAATACAGCAATGTCCACGCCACCTTGGCCGACGGCCTGCGCGCCTTGGGCCACCAAGTCACAGTAGCCTCCAACGGCGACTTCTGGAAAGACTATCCGCGCGACATCTCTCTGACAAGGGGGGATGGCCCGCTCAGCGGTCTGCGCCTATGGGCCAAGACATACGCCACATTGCCGCGATTCAAAGGCTTCGACATCGTGCAGCTCATCAACCCAATGTTTCTCGAACTGAAAGCGGAACGCATCCGCCCCATATACCGCTACCTCAGACGACACAACCGGTGCATTGTCCTGGGGGGCTTTGGCATGGACTGGTACTGGGTGCACACCTGTATATTCGACAAGCCGTTAAGGTACAGCGACTTCAACATGGGAGACACCTTGCGCACCAACCATGACGCCGTCAAAGAACAACACGACTGGCTCGGCACACCCAAGGAACGCCTCAACCGCGCGATTGCCCATGACTGCAACGGCATCGTCACCGGACTTTACGAATACTGGGCTTGCTACCATCCGGCCTTTCCTGAGAAGACCATCTTCATCCCCTTTCCCATCCGGCCCAAACACGACGTCTGCATCCGCCCGCACACCGGCAAGCTGAAACTTTTCATCGGCATCAACAAGACCCGGAGCGAATACAAGGGAACGGACATCATGCTCAAAGCCGCACAAGACGTGGCGAGGCGTTATCCTGACCGGGTGGAGTTGCGGATAGCAGAGTCTGTGCCTTTCGCCGAATACGTGAAACTGATGGAGGGCAGCGATGCCATCCTCGACCAATTGTACAGCTATACGCCGTCCATGAATCCGCTGGAAGCCATGTCGAAGGGCATTATCTGCATCGGAGGCGGTGAAGAGGAAAACTATCAGATTCTGGACGAAACAGAATTGCGCCCTATCATCAACGTCCAGCCTTCGTATGAAAGTGTGGTCCATGAACTCAAAGCACTCGCGCTCCACCCCGAGCGCATCAACACGCTCAAGCAGCAGAGCGTGGAATATATCGGCCGCCACCATGACTACATCAAAGTAGCCCGGCAATACGAGAAATTCTACCGCTCACTCTTAACCGACGGTGAGAACAAATAAGCACGACTTGTTTTTACCGCCATCAGACCAATCCCTGAACAAAGCAACAAGGGGCGCATCCTTCCGGATACGCCCCTTGTCGTTTTGTTCAGAAAAGTTACGCTTAAGCCTCAGCGGGAGCCTCTGCAGCCTCCTCTGTAGCTGCGGCAGCCTCAGCGGCCTTTGCAGCCTCAGCCTCAGCCTTGGCGGCAGCCTCAGCGGCCTTCTTGTCAGCCACCTTCTTGGCGATAGTCTCGTTCACCTTCTTCTCAGCTTCCAGCTCCTTCTCATAAGCAGCCTTCTTAGCCTCAATTTCCTTGGCACGAACAGCGTCCTGACCCTTGGTCTTGTCGGCCTTCCATGCGTCGAACTTCTTCTGGGCTGTAGCCTCGTCGAAAGCGCCCTTCTTGACGCCACCACGGAGGTGCTTCATGAGATAAACGCCCTCACCCTT
>CALGHW010000308.1 GCA_937916075.1 uncultured Prevotella sp. | reverse complement strand
CGTCGGCATAGCAGAGTGTGCCCTCGACGATGGCGGCCTGGAGCTCTTTCTTGTTGACGGTCATGTTCTGTCCCGACAGTTGCACATAGTCTATCAGCAGATTGGCCGAGTTGGCCGAGCCGTTGGGTCCGGCCTTATAGCCTATTTGCAGTTTGCCGGTGGTTTGCTTCTTGAGGGTGAAGGTGATTTGGTCGAGTGTCCATTGCTTGCCGGGGTAGCTGGAGCGGGTGGAGCTGACGGTGGTGCCTTCGGAGGGTATCCAGGCCAGTTTGGAGGAGCCTGCCGTGGCTGTCTTGGCGTTGTAGGTGGGTACCTTGACGGTGTATGTGCCGGCAGGGAGGGTGATGGTCTGGTAGTAGCAGAAGGTCTGTTCCCAACCGGGGGAGAGGGCCAGCGCACCGCCAGTCTCGCCGTCGTATCCTTTTTGGGGTACGGTACCGCCATTGAAGGTGCCGCCGAAGCCGAACTCATAGATGCCCGTGATGGTATAGTCGGCGCTGAGGTCGGGAGTCCAGCCGTCGATGGCCTTGATTTCTTTTTCGACGGTGGCCTTGCTGGTGGCGGGGTAGTCGAAGCTGGAGTCGAAGCCGTAGTTGGACAGGTAGAACTTCGTGATGTCTGTCTGTGCCCACGTGCCGGTGGCGCCAAGGGCCCAGCAGAAGAGAATAGGTGTAAGTTTCTTCATGTCGTAGTTTTTTTACTTGTAATTAGGTTGTTAATAATAATAGTTGATAATACACTTGCAAAGTTACGAAAAAAAAAGAAAAGAGCGGTTGCATTTTCTTTTTTTTATTTTTATTCATACTCCTGATAGGAGCGTGATGGCTGCTTATCATTGTTTTTAGGTATTGCAACGTCTGCCGGGAATCGCTAACTTTGCAGCCAGAAAAAGAACAAAAAAGGAGACATACAGACATGGACATACAGACAAAGAGACAAGGAGAGGTGTCGGCGGTGGACCTGAAGGGCCTGATGAACCACATTTATGAGTATCAGAAAGGAGGGCGCCGGGTGGGGCTCTTCACGTGCAACCGCAGGTATGAGCCATTAGCGCGGGCCCGGTTGGAGCGCCAGCATATTGGCTATATCATCCAGCCGGTGGGAAACGACCGGATGAATCTTTTCTTTGGTCGGAAGGAATGTCTGGACGCTATCCGGATGATGGTCACCCGCCCGCTCAACCAGCTCACGCCGGAGGAGGACTTTATCCTTGGCGCGATGTTGGGATATGACATCTGTGCTCAATGTGAGCGTTATTGCGAGCGGAAGGGACGCGCCTCGTAAGTGGCTCGTCTCTTTGCATGGTAAAGACCTTGGCATTTTTTGTATGACGTGGACCAGGACAGTGTGACTGTTTTGACAAGTAAGTAGGTGTTCAATAATGAATTGAATATCTACTTACTTGTAATATTTCCCCAAATTGTTGTTGCCTGGCATTGTGACTTT
>CALGHW010000307.1 GCA_937916075.1 uncultured Prevotella sp. | reverse complement strand
CAAAAGTATCAAAGTGGCCTCAGCTTTAGGACCGTTCTGACGCCATACTTTAAGTGTGAAACTTATATTGTTGTCCATAATTGTTTCTTCTCTGATTAAAATTAATTCTTGTAGTTACGTGTCTGTACCTTGATGGCCTCGTACTCCAGCGGTTCCTTGATGAGCTCAGGAGCGGTCTCGTCATTGCCCTGATACTCCCAGCAGCCTACGTAGAAGTAGTTCTCATCGTCGCGCTGTGCCTCGCCCTCGGCTGTCTGGTGCTCCTCACGGAAGTGACCACCGCAAGACTCGTTGCGAGAGAGTGCGTCGTAAGCAATCAGCTCACCCATGGTGATAAAGTCGCGCAGGTGGATAGCCTTGTCGAGCTCTACGTTCAGGCCTTCCTTGGTTCCAGGAATGAAGAGGTTGGTATTGAACTCCTTGCGGATCTTCTTGATAAGCTCCAAACCTTCCTTCAGGCCTTCTGCCGTACGGCCCATACCTACATGCTCCCACATCACGTGGCCCAGCTCCTTGTGGATAGAGTCAACCGAACGCTTGCCGTGAATATTCATCAAGCGGTCAATCTCTGAGCGGACAGCCTTCTCGGCCTCGTCAAATTCAGGACGGTCGGTCGGGATATGGGGCCAGATGGCCTGGTCGGCCAGGTAATTCTGGATGGTGTAAGGCAGCACAAAATAACCGTCGGCCAAGCCCTGCATCAGAGCGGAAGCGCCCAGACGGTTGGCTCCGTGGTCGGAGAAGTTGCACTCGCCGATGGCGAACAGACCTGTGATAGAGGTCATCAGCTCATAGTCTACCCAGATACCGCCCATGGTGTAGTGGATGGCGGGATAAATCATCATCGGGTTGTAATACTTCACGCCATTGATTTCATTGGCCAGCTCACCGGGGTTCACGTCGGTAATCTCCTCATACATGTCGAAGAGATTGCCGTAGCGCTGACGAATCACGTCGATGCCCAGACGGTTGATAGACTCGGAGAAGTCAAGGAACACGGCCAGACCGGTGTTGTTCACGCCGAAGCCCTTGTCGCAACGCTCCTTGGCTGCACGAGAGGCAACGTCACGGGGAACGAGGTTACCGAAGGCCGGATAGCGGCGCTCCAGATAGTAGTCGCGGTCTTCCTCGGGAATGTCGCTGCCCTTCTTCTGGCCAGCCTGCAGGGCCTTGGCGTCCTCCAGCTTCTTGGGCACCCAGATACGGCCGTCGTTACGCAGAGACTCTGACATCAGCGTCAGCTTGGACTGCTTGTCGCCGTGTACAGGAATACAGGTGGGGTGAATCTGGACATAGCAGGGATTGGCGAAGTATGCGCCCTTGCGGTAGCATTGCAGGGCGGCTGTACAGTTACAACCCATAGCGTTAGTAGAGAGGAAATAGGTGTTGCCATATCCGCCAGTGGCGATAACCACGGCATTGGCGGAGAAGCGTTCCAACTCGCCTGTCACGAGGTTCTTGGCAATGATACCACGAGCACGGCCGTCGATGATCACGAGGTCTTCCATCTCGTAGCGGGTATAAAGGGTAACGCGGCCTGTGTTGACCTGGCGGCTCAGTGAAGAGTAAGCGCCGAGCAACAGCTGCTGGCCGGTCTGGCCCTTGGCATAGAAGGTACGTGACACCTGGGCACCACCAAACGAGCGGTTGGCCAGCATGCCACCATACTCACGGGCAAAGGGAACACCCTGGGCCACGCACTGGTCGATGATGTCGTTTGACACCTCTGCCAAACGGTAAACATTGGCCTCACGGGCACGATAGTCACCGCCCTTTACCGTATCATAGAACAAGCGGTAAACGGAGTCACCGTCATTCTGGTAGTTCTTGGCAGCGTTGATACCTCCCTGGGCAGCGATAGAGTGAGCGCGGCGGGGAGAGTCCTGAATACAGAAGTTCAGCACGTGGAAGCCCATCTCACCAAGGCTGGCGGCGGCGCTGGCGCCAGCCAGACCTGTACCTACGACAATGATATCGAGCTTGAGCTTGTTCTTGGGGTTCACCAGACGCTGGTGAGCTTTATAGTTGGTCCATTTCTCAGCCACAGGGCCTTCAGGAATTCTTGAATTGATTGTCTTAGCCATAATTCTTTTACTATTATGAATCGCTTAATATATAAAGTTGTGAATGGTTCGGATTAGCAGCAAGCACCACAACAGAGACTGGGAGCGCATCCGAAAGTGAAGGCCAAAGCTACCACGAGGAAGCCGAGCATGAGCAGCGTGCTGTAAACGATGCCGATAACCTTCCAGCGGCAGAACCACACCTTACCGTTCCATCCGAAGGTCTGCATGGCGCTCCAGAATCCGTGGGTGAGGTGGAACCAAAGAGCCACAATCCATACAATGTAGAGGACAGTAAACACAGGATTGGCGAAGGTGTCCTTGATGAAGGAGAAGCCGTCTGCGGGATCGTGGGCGGGTACGGCATGTATCAGCTCGGCAAACATCATGTTGTACCAGAAGTTGAACAGGTGGAGCAACAGGCCCAACACCACGATGATGCCCAGCACGAGCATGTTCTGTGAGGCCCACTCTACCTTTGCGGGACGGGCGGTCACAGCGTAACGCTCCGTACCGCGGGCCTTGCGGTTCTGCATCGTCAGGATAAAGGCGTAGACGATGTGGATAACGGCCAAGGCGGCCAGACCCAGCGTAGCGACTACTGCGTACCAGTTGGCACCAAGGAATTCACAAATCATGTTGTAGCCTTCCCCAGAGAAAAGGGCAACAAGGTTCATTGACATGTGGAATGTCAAGAATAGAATAAGCGCAATGCCAGTTACTGACATCACAACTTTTCTACCAATAGATGAGTTGAATAACCACATAAATGATTGAAATTAATTAATTAATGTTAGAATTGAAATTGTTTCCACAGCTATGAAGGGGTGCGACGCACCCTTGCAATGAATGAGTATCACTACTTGATAATAGGTATTCCACCTTAATATTTGAGCGCAAAATTACTATAAATTAATGATAAATCAAAGGGAAAGGAAGCAAAAATCGATTTTTATGCTTAATTTTGCGGCAGAATTTTATTGCAATAATGGATTTTATTTATGACGTACTCGTTATCGGTGGTGGTCACGCCGGTTGCGAGGCTGCTACAGCTGCGGCCAACATGGGTGCAAAGACATGCCTGGTCACGATGGACATGAACAAGATTGCGCAGATGAGTTGTAACCCTGCCGTAGGAGGAATTGCCAAAGGACAAATCGTGAGGGAAATTGACGCACTCGGCGGACAAATGGGCCGGGTAACGGATGCCACGGCCATACAGTTCAGAATGTTGAACCGGAGCAAGGGGCCCGCCGTTTGGAGCCCGCGGGCACAGTGTGACAGGGGTAAGTTTATCTGGGAATGGCGCACCGTGCTTGACAACACACCCAACCTTGACATTTGGCAAGACCAAGCTGACGAGCTGCTGGTGGAAGCCGGCGAGGCTGTCGGTGTGCGCACCATCTGGGGAGTGACCCTGCGGGCTAAGAGTGTCATCATCACTGCCGGAACTTTTCTGAACGGACTGATGCACATCGGACGTCACATGGTGCCGGGAGGACGTGTTGCCGAACCGGCCGTGCCACACTTTACCGAGAGCATCACCCGGCACGGTATCCGGAGCGCAAGGATGAAGACCGGCACCCCGGTCAGGATTGACCGACGCTCGGTCCACTTTGAGGAGATGGAGATACAGGATGGGGAGAACGATTTTCACCAGTTCAGCTTCATGGGGAAGCACCGAGTACTGAAGCAGTTGCCGTGCTGGACCTGTTACACCAACCGGGACGTGCACGACACGCTCCGGTCTGGACTGGCCGACTCACCGTTATACAACGGACAAATCAAAAGCATCGGACCGAGATACTGTCCCAGCATAGAGACCAAGCTGATGACTTTTCCCGACAAGGACCAGCACCCTCTATTCTTGGAACCGGAAGGAGAAAGTACCAACGAGATGTATCTGAACGGATTTTCCTCTTCTCTGCCGATGGACATCCAACTGAAAGCGCTACGTAAAATCCCCGCATTGAGAGACGTCAAAGTATACCGTCCTGGATATGCCATCGAATATGATTTCTTCGACCCTACTCAACTGAAGCACTCGCTTGAGTCGAAACTCGTAAGAGGACTGTTTTTCGCCGGACAGGTCAACGGGACCACAGGTTATGAGGAAGCCGGAGGCCAAGGCACGGTGGCCGGTATCAACGCCGCACTCTATTGTGCGGGCAGCGCTCCCTTCATCATGCGGCGTGACGAGAGTTATATCGGTGTGCTGATTGACGATTTGGTGACAAAGGGAGTAGACGAGCCATACAGGATGTTCACCTCAAGAGCAGAATATCGCATACTGCTCCGCCAAGACGACGCCGACGCCCGACTCACCGAAAAGGCCTATGAACTGGGACTGGCCAAGCGCAACCGTTTTGACTGGTGGATGGAAAAGAAAGAGGCCATTGAGGACATCATTCAGTTCTGCAAGACGACATCCGTCAAGCCTACAGACATCAACCCTGCGCTCGAGGCTTGGGGCACCACCCCACTCCGCGGCGGCTGTAAGCTCATCGACCTAATTAGCCGGCCACAGTTGTCGCTGTCCGCCATGGCTGAAATCATCCCCGCCCTCAAAGCAAAATTGGATGCGCCAGCTAACCGGAAAGAGGAAATCGCCGAAGCGGTAGAAATCAGAATCAAGTATAAAGGATATATCGACCGCGAAAAGATGGTGGCTGAAAAGATGCACCGTTTGGAAGACATCAAAATCAAAGGACGCTTCAAATACGAAGAGATGCACCAACTGTCTACGGAAGCTCGGCAGAAGCTCAAAGCAATAGACCCTGAGACCTTAGCACAAGCCGGACGCATCCCAGGCGTTTCACCAAGTGACATCAACGTGATGCTCATTCTTCTGGGGCGATAATCCCGCAAGCACGAAGCACAGGAATACAGACAGACGAAGTTATACTGAAAACGAAGTTTATATAGACTGGTTCCACGTGAAACAATAAAGTAAAGCAAATACATTTAAAAGATTGATTATGAACAACAAAACATTAATGGAGAACCTGCGTTGCATCAAGGACTTTCCACAGAAGGGTATCAACTTCCGCGACGTTACCACTCTTTTCAAGAATCCCGAGTGCCTGCGCATCATGGTTGACGAGCTCTATGAACTCTACAAGGACAAAGGCATCACAAAGATTGTCGGTATAGAAAGCCGAGGCTTTGTCCTGGCTTCTGCCCTCGCCATCAAATTAGGAGCCGGTGTCGTGCTGTGCCGCAAGCCAGGAAAGCTCCCTGCAGAAACCATTCAGGAGAGTTACACGAAGGAATACGGAACCGACACCATCGAAATTCACAAAGACGCCATCACACCCGACGACGTGGTATTGCTGCACGACGACTTGCTGGCTACCGGAGGAACGATGAAAGCGGCATACAACCTGGTCAAGAAGTTTGCGCCCAAGGGCATCTATGTAAACTTTATCATCGAGATCAAGGACGAAGGTCTTCATGGCCGTGACATTTTTGACAAAGACACAGAAGTCACGACACTACTCTCTTTATAAGCAAACGGCTGTTCGATGAAAGGAAGCCACGAAGCGAACGGAGAAGGACACCTGTAAAGGAACGAAGCGGGGAACCAACTTGTATCATCAAATCAACTGCTCAAGAGCCGGTTTAAAGCCACTGCCACGAAGTAGTCATACAGGTAGGTTGCCCGCTTTTTTCATATCCGCCCACGAAGGGATGTGGAACGAAGATGCCAATAAAAGTTTCACGTGAAACTTAAAGAGACAAAACCGCTTTATATAAAGGACTTACGAAAGATGACGAAAGAAGAAAACGAAAAGAGGTTAGCTTACCTGAAAAGTATTGTGAGCCGTCTGCCAGAGAAGCCAGGCAGCTACCAATACTACGACGAGCACGGAACCATTATCTATGTAGGAAAAGCCAAGAACCTGAAGAATCGGGTGTCCTCCTACTTTCATACCGAAGTGGACAGATTCAAGACCAAGGTCTTGGTCAGCAAGATTCATAACATATCTTACACAGTGGTCAACACAGAGGAGGATGCACTGCTGCTGGAGAACAGTCTCATCAAGAAATACAACCCCAAATACAATGTGCTTCTCAAAGACGGGAAAACCTATCCGAGCATCTGCGTGACCAACGAGTTTTTCCCCCGCATCTTCAAGACCCGGACCATCAACAAAAAGTGGGGCTCCTACTACGGCCCCTTCTCACACATCAGCTCGATGTATGCCGTACTTGAACTGATCAAGAAGCTATACCATCCCCGCACCTGTCACTTCCCCATTACTCGTGAAGGCATCGACCAAAAGAAGTATAATGTATGCCTGGAGTACCACATCAAAAACTGTGGGGGGCCTTGCATCGGCAAGCAGACATTCGAGGAATACCAGAAGAACATCGCCCAAGCGCGGGAGATTTTAAAAGGCAACACCCGCAGTGTGCTCCGGACGATGCGGGAAGAAATGGAAAAGCTGGCAGAAGACTTGAAGTTTGAAGAGGCAGAAGAAATCAAGCGAAAATACCTCCTCATCGACAATTTCGTATCCAAGAGCGAGGTAGTGAGCCACACCATTGACAATGTAGACGTATTCTCTATCACCAACGATGGAAAGACTGCTTTCATCAATTATATCCATGTAAGCAACGGCAGTATCAACCAGTCGTTTACTTTCGAATACAAGAAGAAGCTCGACGAAAGCGACGAAGAGCTGCTGGCATTAGGCATTGTCGAGATGCGTGAGCGATTCAAGAGCTCGTCAAAGGAGATTATCCTGCCCGCCCCCATCCACATCGACCTGGAGGGTGTCACCATTACCATCCCCCAAAGAGGCGACAAGAAAACACTGCTCGACCTCTCGGTCATGAACGGGAAGCAATATAAGTTTGACCGATTAAAACAACAGGAGAAATTGAATCCTGAGCAAAAGGCCGTACGACTGATGAAAGAGATACAGGGCTACCTGAAACTGCCCCGGATGCCTTATCAGATAGAATGTTTCGACAACTCCAACATTTCAGGCACCGATGCCGTTGCGGCATGCGTGGTATTCAAGAAGATGAAGCCCAGCAAGAAGGACTACCGGAAATATCACATCAAGACGGTGACTGGCCCCGACGACTATGCCTCGATGAAGGAAGTGGTAAGGCGCCGGTATACCCGTCTGACCGAGGAACAGCAGCCGCTGCCCGACCTGATCATCACCGACGGCGGAAAGGGGCAGATGGAAGTGGTGAGAGAGGTCATTCAGGATGAGCTGCACCTGGACATCCCCATCGCCGGACTGGCCAAGGACGACCATCACCGCACCAACGAACTGCTCTATGGATTCCCGCCCGTCGTCATCGGGATGAAGACCGACAGTGAATTGTTTCACCTGCTCACACACATCCAAGACGAGGTCCACCGCTTTGCCATCACGTTCCACAGAGACATGCGGTCCAAACACGCCCTACACTCCGAACTGGACGACATCAAGGGCATCGGGCCCAAGACGAAAGAGGCGCTTCTGAAATCCCTGAAAAGCGTCAAGAAGATCAAAGAAGCCACACTACCCGACCTCCAAGGACTGGTGGGCCCGGCCAAGGCATCCATTGTATATGCCCATTTCCATCCGGCAGAAGACCACGCCTAAACGGAAAGAAGGCTGTTTGTCTCTATAAAAGCATCATGATGTTTTGCCCATTATCAAAAAATGACTAACTTTGTGGCAAAGCTAAGATAAAGGATTTTATGAGAATTGTAATACAACGCGTCAGCCACGCCTCCGTCACCATCAACGGCACTGTCAAGTCGGCCATACAGAAGGGCTACATGATACTGGTCGGCATTGGTGAGGAAGACACGGCAGACGATGCCGAATGGCTGGCCAAGAAGGTTGTCGGCCTGCGGGTCTTTGACGATGAAAACGGCGTGATGAACCGCTCCATCATGGACATTGGCGGCGAGATACTCGTCATCAGTCAGTTTACCCTGATGGCCTCTTACAAGAAAGGCAACCGGCCGTCGTGGATTCATGCCGCCCCTCACGAGATATCCATCCCGCTCTACGAGGCTTTCTGCCGCCGGCTGAGCGAGGCCATGGGCAAGCCTGTGGGAACGGGGGAATTCGGAGCCGACATGAAGGTAGAACTGCTCAACGACGGCCCCGTCACCATCTGCATGGACACCAAAAACAAAGAATAAACACAACGTCACAATATGGATGAGATTACTATCAGAAAAGCCCAACAGATGGTAGACCACTGGATCAAAACTTACGGCGTACGCTATTTCTCTGAACTAACCAACATGGCTGTCCTGACGGAAGAAGTGGGCGAGATGGCACGCATCATGGCACGCAAGTATGGCGACCAAAGCTTCAAGCCTGGAGAAAAGACCAACCTCGGCGACGAGATGGCCGACGTGCTGTGGGTATTGCTATGCATCGCCAACCAGACGGGCATCGACCTCACGGAAGAGCTCTGGAAGAACATTGAGAAAAAAACTCAAAGAGACAAGGAAAGACATATTAACAACCCCAAACTTAAAGAATAAAAATGGCAGAAAACCAAAGCAACGAGAGCGGTATGAAATTCGTGCAAAACGACGCTCTCAAAATGAACAAATACGAAGAGGCCTTGAGCAAATACAACACAGACCTCAACGACGACGAGGTGCGCGCGGCTGTACGTAAAATCATCACCGAGAAGGTGCATGAGAACGATACGCCCGAAGTGAAGAAATTCCTCATGGGAAGCGTGGAACTGACCTCGCTGAAAACAACGGATTCGGAAGACAGCATCCTGGCCTTCACCGAACGGGTCAACCAGTTTGACGAGGCCTACCCCGACCTGCCTCATGTGGCCACCATTTGTGTTTACCCCAACTTCGCCAAGACCGTGGCCGAGACGCTTGAAGTGGACGGTGTGGAAATAGCTTGCGTGTCGGGCAGTTTCCCGTCGTCGCAGGCACTCATCGAGGTGAAGGTGGCCGAGACGGCATTGGCCATCAAAGACGGCGCCACAGAAATTGACATCGTGATGCCTGTAGGCAAATTTCTCAGCGGCGACTATGAGGGCGTGGCCGACGATATCAGCGAGCTGAAAGAGACCTGTGGCGACAAGAAGATGAAGGTCATCCTGGAGACGGGTTGCCTCAAGACGGCCTCCAACATCAAAAAGGCCTCCATCCTGGCCATGTACGCCGGAGCCGACTACATCAAGACTTCGACCGGCAAGCTGGAGCCAGCCGCCACACCAGAAGCGGCTTATGTGATGTGTCAGGCCATCAAGGAATACTACCAGCAGACGGGCATACAGATTGGATTTAAGCCCGCCGGAGGTCTTAACACCGTGACCGACGCACTCATCTACTACACCATCGTCAAAGAGATTTTGGGCGAGAAATGGCTCACCAACCAGTGGCTCCGCCTGGGCACAAGCCGGCTGGCCAACATGCTGCTGAGCGAGGTGATTGGCAAGGAGACTAAATTCTTCTAAAAACGCAATAAAAAAAATGGATTTCAATAATTTCAACGGAAGTTATTGGAGTCCATTTTCTGATTTAATCCATAGTCATTATGAAACAGTTAAACCTTTTCGTGGCAGCCACCCTCCTCCTGTCGGCGACAGCTGCCCAAGCACAAACACTACCTGTATTCAAGGCCGACAGAATGGTCAAAGCCTTTATCCTGAACCACGCCACACCTCGACAGGCATCCGGTCTGGACATGACCGGCATGGACATCCTCACCACCAAGGCTTGCCACACCACCACCTATACCTACACTGGCAGCGACTGGCAACAGCAGGCCACGACCCAAACGGAATACAACACAAAAGGATATGTCACCGCAACGGAAATAAGAGGAAAGGATAAAGACCAAAGAACGGAATACACCTACGACGACACCCTGGAAGGCCTTGTCACCAAGACCGTAGCCTACACCTGGGATGCCGCCACCTCCACCTGGACCGACTCCGTGACAACCGCCCGCATCGACCTGACAAGGGACGGCAAGGGCAGAGTGTCTAAAGAGACGGTCTATGCTTATGATGAAGACTCCAAGACGCTCGAGAAAGTGTCGGAAGTGGAGTTTGGCTATTCCATCCTCACCGGCAAACTGAACAGCGTGTCCACCACCCTCAACAGCGAGGACGAGCAGGGCAACACGGTCAGCATCCCTGTCAAAGTGACCATCCTCAAATGGTACAAGTATGACGCCAACAAGCTGTTTAATTTCTCGATGGACAACCTCGGGGCTAGCTTGCTGGACGACAAAGACAATATGATTGAGTCGGCCACAGTCACCATGACCTACAACAGCATACCGCTCACGGGAACCATCAGCGGAAAATACACAGACACCACCAGCGACCTCACCTTCGAACTGCCGTTCATGACACAGACCGTCATGAAGATGCAGGCCTCTGTAAACGTGACCGACAACTATGGAAGCAACAAGAGCACCATCAACATTGACATGATGGGCAACAATGTCCTGACGGCCACCGTGACTAACACCAACAACGAGTATGGCGACTGCATCAAGACGGAGACCAGTGGCACGGGCAACGATGACTTTGACTTCGGAACTGACAACGGTTTCGACTTCGGAACTGATCCCGACCTGGGACTGGACCTGGACATGAACCAGTCACTGACCTACAATTATGAATACTATGAACTGCCTGACAACAAGACCCTGAAAAAAAGTGTGGTGACCAACGTACTTGATAAAAATACCCAAACCTTCCGCCCCACCCTCAAGACCACCTACGACCAGTATGTGGACTATGTCTCCGGTGTCACCCACATCGAGGGCATCAACGAGAATGTCCGTAGAAGCGACACAAACGGCGTTTACAGCCTTAACGGCATCAAGACGGACAGTTATACTGCAAGCGGCAAAAAAGGCCTTTATATCGTAAAAGAAGGCGGCAAAACGAAGAAAGTTATCCGATAGGTGGCCCCAAGCTCTTCTTCATAAAAGTCCGCACAATGAATTTCCGCAGGGAAAAGAAAAGTCCCCGCCACAGAAGCTGTCGCTCATGTGGCGGGGACTTTTCTTTTCCCTGCGGGATTCGTGTGGTAAAAACCACTTATTTATCTCTTTGAATGACAAAGTCAAGATAAGCCTTGAGACTGTTCTTGATATCCTCGTCACCTACATGATTTTCAATATAGCGCATCGAATCGCGGTGTATGTCGTCCATCCGCCGCTCGGCATAGTCAATGCCTCCGTTCTCCTTGGCAAACGCCACAAGCCGCGCAATCTCTTCAGGAGTCGCGGTATGGTCCTTCACCTTGTAGGCCAACTGTATCATCATCTCATCCCCTGTCGTGTTGAGGGCATAGATAATGGGCAGCGTAAGCTTGCCTTCAGCCATGTCATTGCCCGTCGGCTTGCCTATCTCGGCAGCGTCATAATAGTCGAATATATCATCTCGTATCTGGAAGATAATGCCTAAATTCTGTCCGAATAGTTTCGCCGCCTCTATCTCATTCTCAGTTGCCCCTGCCGACAAGGCTCCAATAGCACAACAAGCCTCAAACAAAGCGGCTGTCTTCTGTTTAATCACCTGATAATAAACATCTTCAGATATTTTCTGATTCCGGATATTCGACAGTTGCAGTATCTCTCCACTGGCCAATGTCCGGCCCAGCTCTGCTAAATATTGTACAATCTTTTGATTATCCGTATACGATACGTGAAGCAAGGCCGTAGATAGCAGATAGTCGCCCACCAGCACAGCCACCTTGTTATTATAGACCGCATTCACAGAAGCCTGTCCGCGCCGCTCGCTGCTCTCGTCCACCACGTCATCATGCACCAGACTGGCCGTATGCAGCAGCTCCAGACCCACAGCAGCATTTTGTGTCACATGCGAAACCCGGCCATAATTTTTGGCCATCAGCAATATCAGCATGGGGCGCATCCGCTTGCCGGCCTTCTTCCGGATATGCTCAAGCACCTGCGAAAGCATACCGTCGGTATGCGACATTGACTGATTGAACAACTCCACAAAGTCATTCAAGTCTCCTTCTATCGGTTTCCGTATCTGTGATAAATAGTCCATGACATAAAATTTGATACAAAATTACAGAATTTATCGGGGATTGCGGAATAAATTTAGTAATTTTACGCAGAAAATAAAGAGAATTATGGATAAATTATTTCTTTTAGACGCTTACGCACTCATATACCGTGCTTATTATGCTTTCATCAAGAATCCACGCATCAACTCAAAAGGCATGAATACCTCGGCTGTCATGGGCTTTGTCAATACGCTCCATGAAGTCATCACCAAGGAGCAGCCCACCCATCTGGGCGTGGCCTTCGACCCGGCCGGACCCACCTTCCGCCATGAGGCTTACCCCGAATACAAGGCCCAGCGCGAGGCCTGTCCCGAGGACATCAAGCGGTCGGTGCCGGTCATCAAGGAGGTGCTCAAGGCTTTCCGCATACCGGTACTGGAAATCAGTGGCTATGAGGCCGACGACGTGATTGGCACATTGGCCACGCAAGCCGGGCAGCTGGGCATCGACACGTATATGCTCACTCCCGACAAGGACTACGGACAGCTGGTCCAACCGCATGTCTTCATGTTTCGTCCACGCTATGGCGACGCTGGATATGAGACACTGGGAGTCGATGAAATCGAGCAAAAATATGATATCGCTACCCCACTCCAGGTCATCGACCTGCTCGGACTGATGGGGGATGCGGCCGACAATATTCCCGGATGTCCGGGCGTGGGCGAAAAGACCGCCATCAAACTCATCAAGCAGTTTGGCAGTATCGACCACTTGCTGGAAAGCACGGCCGAACTGAAGGGGGCGCTCAAAAAGAAAATTGAGGAGAACAGACAGCAAATCGCTTTCTCCAAATTCTTGGCAACCATCAAAACCGACGTGCCGGTAAAGCTCAATCTCGATGAACTGAAACTCGCCGCTCCCAACGAGCCTGAACTGCGACGAATCTTCGACGAACTGGAGTTTAAGAGCTTTGCCGACAGGATTCTTAATAAAACTGAAAAGAAGCCAAAACCTGCTAATACACAACTTGATTTATTCGCAGAAAATCCGACCGACGGGCAAGATCTTTTCAAAAACGAGAATCTGAGCACGCTAAAAACGGTATCTCATAGTTACCAACTCATTGATAATGAGCAGAAAATGCATGAAATATATGATTATTTCATGACAAAACAATTCATCAGTATAGATACAGAGACCACTTCTACGGCCGCCATTGAGGCTGAATTGGTGGGTTTGAGCTTTTCTGTTCAGGAAAATGAGGCGTTTTATGTACCTGTTACCGCCAACCGTGAAGAGGCCCAAAAGATTGTTAATATATTTAAACCGCTCTATGAAGACCCCAAAATACTCAAGGTGGGTCAGAACATGAAGTACGACCTGGAGGTGTTGGCCCGCTACGGCGTGACACTCGACGGTCCGATGTTCGACACCATGATTGCCCACTACCTCATCCAGCCGGAGCTGCGTCACAACATGGACTACATGGCCGAGATATACCTCAACTATCAGACTATCCACATTGAGGAACTCTTGGGACCGAAGGGAAAGAACCAAAAGAACATGCGCGACCTCGCTCCAGAGCAAGTTTACGAATATGCGGCCGAAGACGCCGACGTGACCTTGAAACTGAAAAACAAGCTGGAGGCTGAACTGAAGAAGTATGGGGCCGAAGACCTGTTCTATCAAATCGAGATGCCACTCATGCCTGTCTTGGCACAAATGGAACTCAACGGTGTGTGCCTTGACACGGAATCGCTGAAGGATACGTCAAAAGTTTTGACCGACCGGATGAAGGAGATAGAGCAGCGTATCTATGCGCTGGCCGGCATGGAGTTCAACATTGCCTCACCCAAACAGGTGGGCGAGGTGCTCTTCGACAAGATGAAGATTGTAGAGAAGGCCAAGAAGACCAAGACGGGGCAGTATGTCACCAGCGAGGAAGTGCTCCAGTCGCTCAAGGGCAAGAGCGAGATAGTGGCCGACATCCTGGAACACAGAGGATTGAAAAAATTGCTCGGCACTTATGTCGATGCGTTGCCTAAGCTGATCAATCCCCAGACGGGCCATATCCACACCTCGTTCAACCAGGCTGTCACCGCCACCGGGCGCCTGTCGTCGAGCGACCCCAACCTGCAGAACATTCCCGTGCGCGGTGAGGATGGCAAGGAGATACGCAAAGCCTTTGTACCGGAGCCTGGATGTCTGTTTTTTTCAGCCGACTACAGTCAGATAGAGCTACGCGTGATGGCCCACCTCAGTGGCGACGAAAACATGATTGAAGCCTTCCGCGAGGGCTATGACATCCATGCCGCCACGGCAGCCAAGATTTACAAGGAGACCATGGAGAGCGTCACCCGCGACCAGCGCACCAAAGCCAAGCGGGCCAACTTCGGCATCATCTACGGCATCACCGTCTTCGGTCTGGCCGAGCGGCTCGACATCAGCCGTGACGAGGCCAAACAGCTCATCGACGGCTACTTCCAGACTTTCCCCAAGGTGCACGACTATATGGAACACTCCAAAGAGGTGGCCCGCGAGAAGGGCTATGTGGAGACGCTCTTCGGCCGACGCCGCTATCTGGCCGACATCAACTCGCGCAACGCCACCGTGCGCGGCTTTGCCGAGCGCAACGCCATCAACGCTCCCATCCAGGGCACAGCGGCCGATATCATCAAGCTGGCCATGATTCGCATCGCCAGCCGCTTCCGGGAGGAAGGCATCCGGAGCAAGATGATTCTCCAGGTGCACGACGAACTCAACTTCAGCGTCCTGCCCGAAGAGAAGGAGCAGGTGGAGCGCATCGTCATCGAGGAGATGCAGGGAGCCTACAAAATGCAGGTGCCCCTCGTGGCCGACTGCGGATGGGGAGCCAACTGGCTGGAGGCCCACTGACAAGACATCGTACCACACAAAGTCTGACGAAAAACTGGTGGCAGAATTTTTCAAGCTGCACGGTTGAAAAACAAACGTTGAAATATAAAGATATTTCATATCCTTTCAATGCATCCTTCAGAGCACTTGAAACGGCTGAAATGAGAAAGTTGCCTGATTACGAAGAGAAAGTTGCCTGATTTCTATGAGAAACTTGGCAAC
>CALGHW010000306.1 GCA_937916075.1 uncultured Prevotella sp. | reverse complement strand
GAATGATAGTTTTCTCACTCAAATCGTACCAAGTTATTTTTTTAGCGTCACTTAGTTGCTGTCGTCATCTTCCGCCTCAGCCCCGTTGGTGTCAAGCTGAGTGTCACGCGCCAAGGTAAACGCCCCTGCCGGCGACACCTTGACCACCAGCGGGATAAACTCGTCATCATTCTGGGGATGACACACACTGGCGGCAAAACAAAGATTGCCACCGTCTATCTTGTCGAAGACAAAGCCCTCGAGAATACCCGTCTTGCGGTAGTTGTCATCCAGACAGTCGTCAAAGGTCTTCTTGGTAAAGGTACGCTTGACAAACACGCTGCCATCACGCCTTGTGACGGTGAGCGTGATGACATTGTCCACATACTTCTGTCCGTTCTCGTCCTTGACCATCGTCAGACTGTCGTCCGGCGTACGGTGAATGACACACTTCAGGTGCCCTCCCGCAAAGTCCACCTCCTTGGTCTGGGTGTAATCCTGCATACGGATAGGGTGTGAAGGAGCCTTTTTGACCACCTTCCGCGCAATGATCGTGTTGCTGTCTTTCTTCTCGCCACATCCTGCCAATGACATTACTGCCAGCGCAATGACAAGAGAGGTCCATATCTTCTTCATGACTTGCTGATGTGATTTTTGGTTGGCATGAAAAGTATACGGCACAGTACCTGCACGGGACATCTATACCCGCATGGCCATGAGCGCATCTCTCCACCTGTATGCAAAGGTAATAAAAAAAATCTATATAGGGCTCTCCACGCCACACAAAAAAGCGTCCGCCCTACTGTCGCAGTGGGGCGGACGCAACTATTAACCAACAATTACAACTTACTTTTATCTATTTCATGAACAAAATACAGTCGCATCTTTATGCGTGACCCTCTCTGGGTCAGGCTTTATTATCCGACCGTTATCTGGCGAGCCACCTTCTGCTCGGCTGGAGCCACCTTGGGAAGCTCTACCGTAAGCACACCATTCTCCACGCGGGCGGCAATCTTGTTGCGGTCCACATCATCCGGAAGAATCAAGGTCTGCTCAAACTTTGAGTAGGCAAACTCACGACGCAGATAGCGTGTGTCCTTGTCCTCGTCTTTGTGCTCCTCCTTGCGTTCCAACTTGACCACGAGGTTGCCCTCGTCATTGATATGAACCTGGAAGTCGTCCTTCCTCATGCCAGGAGCAGCCAGCTCTACGGTATAAGCTTTGGTAGACTCCTTCACATTGATGGCCGGGGCCGTGGCATTAGCCTTGGGCATATAATAATCGTCGTTGTCAAACAAGTCGTTGAACACATCGGGTAACCATGCTGAATTTCTTCTTACGAGTGCCATAATCTAAATCTCCTTTATTTTTATATTTTTATTATTCTATGTTCTTGATTGCCTTCTGTTTAGGAAGGCTCTCGCTTAGAATAAAGCAACAAGCATACCAAGCCATTCACAACCGACAAAACGACAGTATATCATGACATTTTGCCACATACAGCCCTTTTTCTCCATGAGCCACGCTCCTGTTTCCGCCAGCTGTCGAGGTCACTTAATTTCAGTACTTAGGCTAAAGTACTCCAGTACTTGCCGTGAAGTACTCCAGTACTTAGGCCAAAGTACTCCAGTACTTGACGTGAAGCACTGGAGCAAGTACTGTGGATTAATCCCAGGAAGTACAGGAAGGAGAAGGGGATTACAGCCCTGCATCCCCTCCCATGTCCTTCAATATATCGACGGCCTGCCCCACGGTAGCCACACCGGTAATGACCAGGGAGCGCTTGCCGTTCTTCTCACGCAGGTTGCAACGGCGGGCATGGGCGGCCACATAATTAAGAATACGGTCGAAAGCCTGACTCTGATAGTAGGCACTCTTGGGGTTGGAGACAAAAACGAGCGTCATCCGCCCTTGTTTGAGCATTACCTTCTCACATCCCAATGCCTTGCCCATACGGCGCAAGGGGACCACCTGCATCAGCTCCTTGCCCGACTGCGGCACAGGTCCGAAGCGGTCAACCAGACGCGCCTCATACCGTTTCAGCTCGTCGTCGGTCTTGAGGTTGTCCAGCTCCCGGTAGAGCAGCATACGCTCGCTGTCGCTGGGCACATACTGGTCGGGGAAGTACATCTCCAAGTCGCTCTCCAAGGCACAGTCGTCCACGAAGTCGGCCCCGCTGGCCTCGCCCCGCCTCACCTCGTCGGCATAAAGGTCGGCAAACTCGTCGTTCTTCAGTTCGGTGACAGCCTGGCTCAATATCTTCTGGTAAGTCTCATAGCCCAGGTCGGCAATAAATCCGCTCTGCTCCGCCCCCAGCATATTGCCGGCCCCCCGGATGTCGAGATCCTGCATGGCGATGTTGATGCCCGACCCGAGGTCGGAGAAGTTTTCGAGTGCCTCCAGCCTCCGTCGGCTCTCCTGCGGCAAGTCGGCCAAGGGAGGAGCCAGCAGATAACAGAAGGCCTTGCGGTTGCCCCGGCCCACCCGACCCCGCATCTGGTGAAGGTCGCTCAGGCCGAAGTTCTGCGCCCCGTTGATGATGATGGTGTTGGCGTTGGGGATGTCGATACCGTTCTCAACGATAGTGGTGGAGAGGAGCACGTCATACTCCTCGTTGGCAAAGTCGAGGATAATCTTCTCCAGTTCCTCCGGTTTCATCTGTCCGTGGCCGATGGCCACACGGGCGTCGGGCACATACTTATGGATGAGCTGGGCGATGTCGGTCAGCCCGTTGATGCGGTTGCTCACGAAATACACTTGCCCGTTGCGGCTCATCTCAAAGTTGATGGCATCGGCGATGATGTCTGGGCTGAAGGTATGTATCTCGGTCTGGATGGGATAACGGTTGGGGGGTGGTGTCTGGATGATGCTCATGTCGCGGGCTCCCACCAGCGAGAACTGGAGCGTGCGTGGTATCGGTGTGGCCGACATGGTGAGCGTGTCTACATTGACCTTCATCTGGCGCAGCTTCTCCTTGGTCGACACGCCGAACTTCTGTTCCTCGTCGATAATCAACAAGCCGAGATCCTTGAACTTCACCGTTTTTCCGATCAGCTTGTGTGTACCTATCAGGATGTCAATCTTGCCGTCGGCCAGGTCCTTGAGCACCTCCTTGGTCTGTTTGGCACTGCGTGCCCTCGACAGATAGTCCACCCGGACAGGAAGGTCTTTCAGCCGCTTGCTGAAGGTCTGGTAGTGCTGGTAGGCCAGCACGGTGGTAGGCACAAGCACGGCCACCTGCTTGCTGTCACAGGCAGCCTTGAAGGCGGCTCGCACGGCCACCTCCGTCTTGCCGAAGCCCACATCGCCACACACCAGGCGGTCCATCGGCCGGGCCTTCTCCATGTCGGCCTTCACGTCGTTGGTAGCCTTGAGCTGGTCGGGCGTGTCTTCATAGAGGAAGCTGGCCTCCAGCTCATGCTGCATGAAGGAGTCGGCGCTGAAGGCGTAGCCCCGCTCCTTGCGCCGCTGGGCATAGAGCTTGATAAGGTCGCGGGCTATGTCCTTGATTTTCTTCTTGGTGCGCTCCTTGAGCCGCTCCCACTGGCCGGTGCCCAGATGGCTCAGGCGGGGTGGCTCGCCACTGTCCTGCCCCCGGTATTTCGACACCTTATACAGCGAGTGGATGGACACATAGATGGAGTCGCCTCCCTGATACTGTATCTTGATCATCTCCTGGTAGCCATTGCCCTGGGGCATACGCACCAGGCCGCCGAAGCGTCCGATGCCGTGGTCCACATGCACGATATAGTCGCCCACCTCAAACTCCTGCAACTCCTTCAGCGTGAGGGCCACTTTGCCACCCCGGGCCCTGTCGGAACGGAGACTGTACTTGTGGTAGCGGTCGAATATCTGGTGGTCGGTGAAGAAGCAGGCTTTCAGCGTATGGTCGGCAAAGCCTTCGTGGAGCGTCTTGTGGACGGGGATGAAGTCTACCTTTGGGGTATTGGTTTCATGGGGAGCGGCCAGGATTTCCTTCAGCCGCTCGTTTTGCTTCTCACTGTCGGCCAGGATATATACCCGGTAGCCCTTGAGCTGAAAGTCTTCCAGGGTATGGGCCAGGAGGTCAAAGTTTTTGTGGAAGAGTGGCTGGGCCGACGTGTCAAACGTGAGAGTTACTTGCGGTGTATGCATGGGCCGGCGGCTCGTCTCTATCAGCCGGTAGTGGGCTGCCTCCTCCCGGAAAGTAGCACCGCTCACCAGCTGCACCTCTTTTTTCATCTCCTCGACAATGCGCTCGCGCTCCATCTCGGTAGCTCCCTCGGTCCGCTCGGCGACGGCCTGTTGGGAGAATCCCTCGTCGTAGGTATGGGCCACCCGGTCGGCCACATACTGTATGTCACGGGCCACCAGGAGGGTGTTTTTGTCCAGGAAGCTGAGCACCGGCACCCGGTCTTCCACGATGCCGGCCAGCTCGGGGACGATGCTCACCTGGTCCTGACGCTCCTTTGAGAGCTGGGTGTCCACCTCAAAAGTCCGGATGGAGTCGATGTCGTCGCCGAAGAAGTC
>CALGHW010000305.1 GCA_937916075.1 uncultured Prevotella sp. | reverse complement strand
GAAGAGTTCTTCAGAGTTTATTCTTAATTTTGCACTTGCTGGTTGACTCTATAAGCAGCTAAAAATGTAACCGTTTACGTGACTTTTCCAAGGGATTGTTGCTTGTTGTGGAAAAAAATAAGTATCTTTGCAACAATACTAAAAACTAAAACCTAAAAACGAATAAAACAATACATGAATTCAATTAAAACTGCCAAGATGTCCAACTTCCGTTGGGTAATCTGTGCGTTGCTGTTCCTGGCAACCACCGTTAATTACATGGACCGTCAGGTGCTTTCCTTGACATGGAAAGACTTCATCGCTCCTGAGTTTCACTGGAATGACAATGATTATGGAACCATCACAGGATGGTTTTCTATCTTCTATGCCGTGGCCAACCTGTTTGCAGGAAAGTTTGTAGACTGGATGGGCACCAAGAAAGGTTATCTCATTGCTATCTTTGTATGGTCTACAGGAGCCGTGATGCACGCAGGCTGCGGATGGGTGGCCATGCAGATGGAGGGCTATGACTCTATTGAGGCTCTCCGATTGGTAAAGGCGGGCAGTGACGCCGCCGTGGCTATCGCGACAGTCAGCGTTTGGCTGTTCTTGTCTTGCCGACTGATTTTGGCTGCCGGTGAGGCCGGCAACTTCCCTGCCGCCATTAAGGTGACAGCCGAGTACTTCCCGAAGAAGGACCGTGCCTTTGCCACCTCAATCTTCAACAGTGGCGCCTCTATCGGCGCTTTGGCCGCTCCGGCCACCATCCCCTTGTTGGCACGTGCCTTGGGTTGGGAAATGGCTTTCATCATTATCGGTGTGCTGGGTTATGTCTGGATGGCTCTTTGGATATGGTTGTATGACAAACCCTCCAAAAATAAGTTTGTCAATGCCGCAGAGGTAAACTATATTAATCAAGATGAGGCTAATGAGAATGAGGCAACAGAACAGCAGGAGAAGGAGGAGAAGACCATCGGCTTCTTCAAGTGTTTCACCTTCCGCCAGACCTGGTCATTCATTGTCGGTAAGTTTATGACCGATGGTGTGTGGTGGTTCTTCTTGTTCTGGGCTCCGGCTTATTTCTCAGACCAATATGGTTACACTTCCGATTCGGCCATGGCTATTGCTTTGATTTTCACCTTGTATGCCATTGTGACTGTCTTGAGTATCGGTGGTGGTTATCTGCCCACTTATTTCGTGGACAAGAAAGGCATGAATCCTTATCTGGGCCGTATGCGGGCCATGCTGATTTTCGCCTGCTTCCCCTTGTTGGGACTGATCGCCCAGCCGATGGGTGCTTACAGTGCTTGGTGGCCTGCTATTATCATCGGCCTGTTGGGTGCTGGCCATCAGGCTTGGTCGGCCAACCTTTATTCCACGATTGGTGATATGTTCCCCAAGTCTACCATCGGAACCATCACCGGTGTCGGATCGATGGCGGGTGGTATCGGCTCATTCCTGATTAATAAGGGCTCGGGTGTACTCTTCACTTATGCCGAGGGTCAAGGTTCAGCCTTTACCTTCTTAGGATTTGAAGGAAAACCTGCCGGCTACATGATTATCTTCTGTATCTGTGCCGTGGCCTATCTCGTGGGTTGGCTTATCATGAAGGCGCTCGTGCCTCAGTACAAGCCTATTGAGGTGGACTAAAAGAAAACCGCAACGGATAAAAAAAAACGGGTGTTTCAAAAGCTGGCAACAGCTGATGAAACACCCGCTTCTTGTAATGTGTCGGGGCGGCCAGTAAGTCACATCTTTACAAGAACCCTTGGTGCTTTAAGGCTTCTATAAAGCCGGCGGACATGGCCTCGTTGTCTTTTTTCGTGTAGCGGATGTCAGTGAATATCTGGGCCAGGGTCTCTTTGTGGTTGATACGCACAAACTCCTGGTTCTCCTCCAGCGCTTCCTTGGCGTTGTAGGCCTTGTTGATATCCTCAGGAGAATAGTCATGATAATACTCCGTGTGGACAAAAGAGTCAGTGGGGATACGGTCTGTCAGTGCAGGATGCTCGTCGGGCCAACCTAAGGTTATCGTGGCGACAGGCATTACCAGGCGTGGAAGTTTTAAGGCATCGATAATCATCTGCGGCATATATACCGTGGTGCCCAAAAAACACAGTCCAAGTCCTTCCTCTTCGGCCAGGTTACAGAATGTCTGGGTGTAGAGCAAGGCATCTGTGGCAGCATTGATGAAAGAAAGGAAGTTGTTGTAGCCGGGAGTGGCCTTCCGTTGCTCACACCAGGTGGTGGCCCTGTTGAAGTCAGCACAGATGGTCAGTACCACAGGAGCTCCTGTCACCATTGGCTGGTTGAAATGGGCTGGTGCCAGGCGTTTTTTCCCTTCTTTCGAGCGCGTCACCACCACACTATACAGTTGCATATTACCCATGGTCTGCGTGCGGCCGGCCTCGGTGAGTAGGCGGTGGAGCAGTTCTTCGCTCACGTCTTTGTCTGAATACTTGCGGATACTCCGTCTTGTCTTGATAGATTCCATAGTTGTTATTTATTGTTTTAATTGTTTCATTCCATTTAAGGTAGGCGTTTAAAATAAATTGATGCGATTCATTTTTCATACCTACTTATCTCCAAATGAGGAGTGTTGTTATCACGATGATGGCCAACATCAAGGCTTCTGCTCCCCGGTTAAGGACAACAGCCGTGTGCACATCATCTGTGGATAACTCTCTATCTTGCTTACCGATAAAGGGTTTCGGAAAATATTCACCGAAATAATAATGTGGTCCGCCAAAGCGGCATCCCAATACACCCGCCAGGGCTGCCTCGGGCCAACCACTGTTGGGACTGGCGTGATGGTTACCGTAGAGGGCTGTAAAGTGAAGGAGGGCTCTTGTGCGTTTCCATTCCCGGCGAAACAGCGCATTGGCCAGTATCATCAGTAAGGCCGTGAGCCGGGCCGGTATATAGTTGGCTGCGTCGTCGATGCGTGCCGCCACGCAGCCAAAGTCGATGTACCGTTCTGTGTGATAGCCAATCATGGAGTCGAGCGTGTTGACCATCTTATAGGCCACCATGCCCGGCATCCCTAACATAGCATACCAAAAGAGGGGGGCGATGACCCCGTCGCTAAGGTTTTCGGCCAAGGTTTCCAAGGCTGCTTTTCTCACCTCTTGGGCCGACAGCTGAGAAGTGTCGCGGCCCACGATTCGGGCCACCTGTCGGCGTCCGTTGTCCTGCGAGCGGTCGAGGGCGGTGAAGACCAGTCTTACTTCTCGGATGAGGGTGGTGCCAGCCAGACAGTAGAACACCATGATGGTGTTGACGGCTATCAGGAAGCCGGTGCCCAGCCACGAGGTGCCTTCCAACAGGGCATACCGGCATACAGTATAGACGGCCAGAATGAGCCCGGTGGCCATGATGCCGCCCTTTAGCTTTCGGTGCCGGCCTCGGTTGAGCCATTTTTCTCCCCTGCTGATCATCTTGCCAAACAAAACCACTGGGTGGGGAAGCCGTTCGGGGTCGCCCAGCCATAAGTCTAACAGCCATCCGAGCAGGAGCGGGGCCAGAATCAACAGTGCGGGATAAAGCTGTGTCATAAGTTGCGCTCCTTTCTCTCCCTGATATGGATATAGGTATGGACAGCTGTGGCCAGCAGTTGGTTTTCGTCTTCCGATTGGGCCGCCACCCGGAAGTGTTGCGGTGTGAGCCCTTCAAAGTTGGAGGCGTCGCGAATCAGAATACCATATTTCCCTACGAGCCAAGCCTTCAGTTCGGCGGCCGTTCCTGTGGTGATGCGTCCCAGCATGAAATTGGTCTTGGTGGGTATCATTTCCACCCCGTCGATGGTGTTGAGCATTTTCCATAGTGTCTGTGCCCTGTCCAGCAGTCCTGTGGTGTCGACCGTTGGTCGCTGTTTGCCAAGATAGGTGCCGGCACAGAGGGCCAAGGCATTGACAGACCAAGGCTGTCTCACCTGTCGGACGCGCTCTGTGATGAGATTGTCGGCCACCACATAGCCCAATCGCAATCCGGGCACACCATATTGTTTGGTCATTGAGTGGATAAGGGCCACATTGCCTAAGGCCACAGCTTCCGCATCGGTCAGTAGCGGTTCGGTGGTATAGTTTTCATAAGCCTGGTCGATGACATACAAGATGTCCTGTATGGCCAACCGGTCGCCCAGTTCATCCCGTGTCATCACCAGCCCGGTAGGGTTGTTGGGATTGCAGAGCCATACGATGTCTCCGTTGTCTCCTATTTTATGGCGGTTGATGCGGCAGGCCGATGCGTATTCGCTGAAAGAGGGTTGTGGTATCGTGGACTTACTACCTTGGAATGCCTGTGCCAGAAGATAGATAGCCTCGGTGGCACCGTTGGTGACCACCACATTGTCGGGGGTGACGCCTTCCCGGTCGGCGATGAGCTGTTCTAAGGTATAGGGCTCGGGTTCGGGATAGGTGGTGATGCAATCCAGTTGGCTGGCAAGGAAGGTTTTGAGTCCTTGCAGGTTGGTCGGTTCCGGAATATTGGAGCTGAAGTTATGCCTCACGGCTCCTT
>CALGHW010000304.1 GCA_937916075.1 uncultured Prevotella sp. | reverse complement strand
TCTATGGCAACACCACACCGATGGGCAACTATCCCGATGTGCTCTACAATGTGCTGACTGCCATCCCTGACGGTGAGGCCATAGAAAACCAGTTGCCGTGCAGCATGACCTTCACCGGACTGGGTTATGATGAGGACAACGACGAGGTCTACGAGTGTCATCTGCCTGCCGGAGAATATTATCTGCGCATGGGATTCATCCATAGTCTGACCTACAGCCTGAGCATCTACTTCAACGGCGAGGCTGTGGTGCGCGACATGGCTATGGGTGCCACCGGCTCCAATTACCACTTTGACCGCTGCGGCGCCAGCGACGTGCCCGTCTATGGAGACACCTACCAGACCGGCTATCCTGAAGGCTATAACCCAAAGGCTTGGCTGGAACAGAACGAGAACGCCAACCTCTACGACACCGACGGATGGACCGTGGGCATCGTAAAACTCAAGCAGAGTGGCACCTTCAAGATAAAAGTTGAATCGAAAGATGAAAGCAAGTTCTGGAAAGACAACGGCAACGACAAACGAGACAAAAACAACAAGAACCAGTTCATGATATACCACTGGTGCTTGCGCCCCACTTCCAATAACTATTAAGCCCCTATTGAAACTATATGAAAAAACTGAATATATTTTTAGCAGCCTGCTGTGTCGCCTCTTCGCTGTCGGCACAGGAGGTCACTGTGAAAAGCCAGATAAAAGGCACTGACGGACAGCCCGTAAGTGGTGCCATCATCAGCGTCAAAGGACAGAAGAGCACAGCCCTCAGCGATGCCAGCGGACGCTTCGAGCTGAAGTCGGCCGGCACTCAGGCCATCGTGCTCATCAAGGCTCCCGGATTCTATGAGGCCGAACTGCCACTCACTTATCTATACAAAAAAAGCAGCAACAACGCTTTCTCCATCACCTTGATACCTGAAAAGGAAGCACTCTATGCCCCACAGGCCTCCAAGGTGGAAAGCAAGGACTTCAACGAGAAGAGCAGTCTGGGCGGTGTGCTCCGCGACGGTGTGGCCGGACTGCAGACCATTGAGAAAAGCGGCATGCCCGGTGAAGGCACCTACATGAACATACGAGGCATCCATTCCTTCATCGCCGAAAACAATCCGCTCATCGTCATCAACGGCATCCCCTTCCTGGGCAATCAAAATGTGAGCGATGTCATCAATGGATACAGCCGCGACCTGCTCTTTGGCTACGACCCCAAAGACATCAAGAGCGTCACCGTACTGAAAGGTGCTGAAGCAGCCCAATGGGGATCGCTCGGCAGCAACGGTGTCATCAAGATTGAGACCCAACAGGCCACCTCCGACAATCTGGACACCCGCATCAGCTTCAGTGGCAATTATGGCATGAACTTCCGCCATGGCACCCTGCCCGTGCTGGGAGCTGACGACTATCGCCGCTATATGGGTGACATCGGCATGAGTCGCTATGCCTCCTTGTCACAACTCACCAACGACTATCCCTTCCTCAGCAACAGTGCCTCACCCTATAGTTATCTCTTCAACGAGAACACCAACTGGATGGACGAGATACAACGCACTGGATTCACCACGGAGAATCTTTTCCGAGTAGAGGGAGGCGACGAAATCGCCAAATACAACATATCCTTCGGCTACAGCCGTAATGAGGGAACACTCAAAAACACCAACAGCGACAAATACCACACCCTGATTAGTTCTGACGTGATGGTAAGCCGAAAGATTGACATCTTTGCCAACATCGGCTTGAGCTACATCACTTCCAACCTCAACAACATGGGCATGCAACTCGAGACCAACCCGCTGTTAGCCGCCTATCGGGCCATGCCGCTCATCAGCCCCAACGCCAAACAGAGCGACGGCAGCGTGCTGAGCACCCTGGCCTCCTACAACGAATGGAACGCATGGAACAGCAACCCGACATTCGCATACGATGACGTGAGCAATCCCACAGCCTTAGCCACCACAGTCTTGGGCAGCGACAAAATCTATGACGTCAACATGCACGCCGGGTTCAACTACAAGTGGAACGACTATCTCACGCTCACCGGACTGGTCAACCTCTACTACAACTATACCGAGGAGACCATGTTTATCCCCGGCATGACCAACCAGGCCATCCTGCCCCAAAAATATGGCACGGGTAAGAACAAGGTAGGCAACGGCGTGACCCACCAACGCGCCAACACCTATCAGATACAGGCCGACTACAAGCGCCTGTTCAACCATGTACACGACATCCAAGTGCAGGCCTACGGACGGGTCATCACCAGAAAGTTGGAAATCGATGTGGCCGAAGGCTACAACACAGCCAACGACTATTACCAAACTTTGGGCAACACCCAAAATGAGAAAGACAGCTGGGGCTCCAACCTGAACTGGAACTACCTGAGCTTTGGCCTTAATGCCGACTATACCTACAACCAGCTCGTACGCGTCCAGGCCGGACTGGCCGCCGACGCCACCAGTGCATCAGGTTCTGACGCCAGCCGCCTGGGCCTCTTCCCCTATGGCAAGGCCACCTTCATGGCCGCCCACACGGGAGTGCTGCCTACATGGATCAACAAACTGGACATCAACGTAGGGGCCAGTCTGACCGGCAACAGCCGCTTCTCCAGCAACTACGGCAAGAACTACTATGTGAGCGGCAATGTGTTCGACATCGGTTCCATCGTGCGCTCCAATGTGCCCAACACCAAGCTGTCGTGGGAAAAGAAACGCCAGCTCGACCTGGGACTCGACCTGGGACTGCTACAAAACAAGATACAGCTGGGGGTTGACTTCTTCACCAGCGAGAGCTACGACTTGCTGCTCAACCGCGACATATCCGAGGTGTACGGATCCAAAATGTATTATGACAACACCGGCAAGATTTCCGGAAAGGGCATGGAAGTGTCACTCCGCGTCAATCCCATCCACACCAAGGACTTCGACCTCGTGATAGCAGCCAACATGGCTACCGTCAAGAATGAGGTAAAGAGCCTCGGTGGCGACCCAAGCATCACCACGTCTTACAAAGCCTTCAACAACGACGACGCCCAGACCATCATGACCGTGGGCGGCAAGCCTTATGAATTCTATGGTTACAAGACCAACGGCATCTATGCCACATCGGCAGAAGCCGCAGAGGCAGGACTGGTCAACGCCAACGGCAAGGCCTATCAAGCCGGCGACGTGAGGTTTGTTGACGTCAGCGGCCCCGACGGCACCCCTGACGGGGTCATCAACGAATATGACAAGGTGAGCTTGGGCAGCACTATGCCCACCCTCTTTGGAGGTCTGAACCTGATGGTGCGCTACCGCGAATGGTCGCTCAGCGCCAACTTCGGCTACACAGTAGGCAACAAGATATACAACGCCACACGCCGCCAACTGGAATCGATGACCGACTTCACCAACCAGTCTGCCGCCGTGCTCAACCGCTGGCAATATGAAGGACAGCAGACCTCCACGCCACGGGCCGCTTATGGTGACCCCTCGGGCAACAACGACTTCTCCGACCGCTGGATTGAAAGAGGTGACTACTTCAAGCTGCGCAGCCTGAAGCTGAGCTACGCCTTTAAAAACCTCTTCGGACTGGTACGCACCGGCAACGTGTATGTGGAGGGCGAAAACCTCTTCTCCATCACCAAGTATCTGGGCAGCGATCCTGAGTTCGCCTACTCCTACAGTGAGAGCCTGCGGGGCTTCGACTACGCCAAGCTGGCACTGCCGGCGACAGTAAAAATCGGATTCAACTTAAACTTCTAACGCACATGAAAAAGCTACATTTCACCTGGGCCGCACTGCTGATGGGAGCCATCACGCTGGGCAACGTATCCTGCAGCGACTTCTTCGACACCGACCCCAAAGACATCATAAAAGAAAAAGACTATATCGACAAGGAAGACGAGATTTACAAGGGCTTCCTCGGCATCATCACCCGTATGCAGGAAGCCGGCGACCAAAGCATCATCCTCACCGACACACGCTGCAATGTCATCGAGACCACCGAGAACGCCCCCAAGGCCTTGCAGAGCATCTACAACTTTGACAATACCGACGGCAATGAATATGCTGACCCATCGTGCTATTACGCCATCGTGGTGGCTTGCAACGACTACTTCAACAAAATGGCCGAATATCACCACAACGCCGGAGGCATGAGCGAGAGCGCTGAGACCAACTTCAAGGCACTGCTCAGCATGGCCATCCGCCTGAAGGTATGGGCCTATATCAAGCTGGGCGGCATCTACGGACAGGCCTACTGGTTTGACGACCCGCTCCGCGAGACCAAGGACCTCACCGACACCAGTATCTTCACCAAGTGTGACATGGGCCAACTGGCCAGCAAAACCATCGACCTGCTGGAGAACGGTATCGATGTGGACGGGGTACACATCAACAGCGACACCAACATGAACTGGGCCACCTGGCTCGACGAGGAGAACCAGGACGAGAGCCAGTTTGCCAAATGGTACTACATGGTACCACCCCGGGTATTGCTGGAAGCCGAGATGCGCTCGTGGCGGGCCAGT
>CALGHW010000303.1 GCA_937916075.1 uncultured Prevotella sp. | reverse complement strand
CACAAGAATAAAAAAAAAGACGGGCGGGGGGGACTCTCCATCAAAATCCAGAGTTCCCCGCCTGCCTTTATATATAATATTCCGCCGAATCCACCAGTCCGGCCCGCAAGGCATACTTGGTGGCCTCGTGGGCATTGTTGACGCCAAGTTTCCGGAAGATGTTCTTCCGGTGGGTGTTGACCGTATGAAAACTGGACACCCGCTTCTCGGCAATCTCCTTGGTTGTCATGCCAAGCGCGATGTCCTTGAGTATCTCCACCTCCGTGCGGGTCAACTTGATGCGTTCCTCCTCTGCCTTGTCGCGCGGAGTCAGCAAAAGTTCCGTGGTGCGCTGACAGATATAACGCTGTCCCCGCAAGGCAAAACGCAAGCAGTCGCGTATCTCGTCGAGCGCCGACTCCTTCAGCAACACACTGAAGCTGCCACTCACGGCAACTATAGTGCGGACAAAGTCACCAGTAAGCTCGGCACTGAACAAAATCCACTGCACCTGCGGGAACCGCAACGAGAGAATCTGCAACTCATCCACGTCATTGATGTCAAACAGGGTATAGTCAAGGACCACGACGGCATGCCCGTCATGCTTGAGGCAATCCACCAGTCCGGCCTTGTCGGACACACGCGCCACTTCCACGCCCTCCATCCCGGAACAGACATATTGCAGTCCGGCCCGGGTAATGTCTTGATTGTCTGCCAAAACGATTTTCATATTGGTTTAGTCTTTTAAAGTTATGTTTATGTGTCAGCAAGCTAAAGTCAGCAAGCCCTATGGCTACACCTCTTCACCCTCCACCTCGCAATGGTGGAATCCCATCTCGGCGGCCTTCTCCTGGGGAAACGTGAAATAGACAGCCTCGCCCTCCGTGCAGCGCTCACCGGCGGAATTTTCTATCCACACGCTGATATAGGCGATGTTGCGGCGCTGCTCACGCAACCGGGCACGAATGGTAATCTGAGGTTCGGTGGTCATGATAGACTTGCGATACTTCACTTCCAGTTTGCTGGTTACGCCCGACGTCTGGAGCTTTCTGAACACCACCCAAGAGGCACACTCATCAATCAGCGTGGCCTGGATGCCTCCATGCAACGTATTGACCCAGCCCTGATAATGGGCCTGTGGCTTCCAGAAGCACACCACCTCGTCACCATCCTCATAAAACTCCATCTTCACCCCCAACGGATTGTCCGGACAACAGCCATTGATTCTTGATTCTTCGCATCTTTTGCTTTTTTTTGATTCTTTCGATAACATAATGACAGACGTCCACTTACGCACATGTCTTGCTGCAAAGTTAGTGTAAACGAACGATATAACAAAAAGAATCCTGACATTTTTCACAGGCCGCATTTTCTTTCGCCCGACAGCCCCCAAAACGCCATCCTATCACCACCCCAGTTCCAATCAGGACACTCTTACATTTAGGACAACTTCAACGTATTTTTTCACACTACGCAGAAATTTAATCCAGCTCTAAAACTAAAAAGAATTAAAAAGTTTCCACGTTAAAATAATATTATATATCTTTGCACCGACTGTATGGACAGCCCACCTATGCCGCAGGCTGTACCACACGACAAACAAACAATAAGAAAAATAGAACAGAAGACATCCTGGCAACCATGATACTTGCAATAAGAAGAGCGCCCAGATTCTCACCCAACTCGGTAAAAAAAGATGCGGAGATAATGGAAAGCGTGTGCCGACGACTGAAAGAAAAAGGATATGGCGTGACAGAAATCAACGAGGAAGAACTTACCTATCCTGCCTTCTCTCACGGACAATGGGATGCTTGCCTGTCCATGGGACGCCTGCCACAGACACTCCTGTGGCTGAGACAAGAGGAAAAAAGAGGATGTACTGTCATCAACAGCACGGAGGGAGTTGCCCTTTGCTGCCAAAGAAGGCGACTGACCGAGAAGCTCCAAGAAGCCTTGATACCCACCGCTCCCGAACAGGGCGACGACGGATACTGGCTCAAGCGAGGTGACGGTGTGGCCGAGACGCAAGGCGATGTCCGATTTGCGCCCGACAGAAGCGAAATGGAAAGCATAAAAAAACAGATGAAGGCCAGCGGCATAAACGACATCGTAGTGTCGGCCCACGTGAAAGGAGACCTCATCAAGTTTTACGGTGTCAGAGGCTGCGGATTCTTCCGCACCTTTTACCCCGGAGCTGACGGGCAAAGCAAATTTGGAGACGAACAGCGCAACGGAGCTCCACATTATTATATATATAATACGGAAGCCCTGCAACAAGACGCCGAACACGCAGCCCTGCTGACAGGGACCGACGTGTATGGAGGCGACTGCATCGTCCGGCCTGACGGCACCTACTGCATCATCGACTTCAATGACTGGCCCAGTTTCTCCCGTTGCCGGGAAGACGCGGCACGGGCCATCGCCGAAATCACAGTCAGAAGCCTACAGAAATAACTACCTGGAAAGAAATAGTTTACACACAGCATTGAAAACAAGCAGCATGTCTAAGATAAAAGGATATATTTTCGACTACGGAGGAACACTCGACACAAGAGGGTGCCACTGGGGACGCAAGATACATGAAGCCTATGAATCCATAGGCGTACCCATCAGCGAAGCCCTGTTCAGGGATGCGTATGTCTATGCCGAACGCACCTTGGGACGCAACCCCATCATCCAACCGGACTACACCTTTGAGAAGACCCTCTCGGTAAAGATACGCATCGAAATGGAATACATCGCCCAAAACGTGAAGGACTTCCATATGGAGGCGTGGCACGACCAGGTAGTCAGCCTACTGTATGCCGATGTGCGCAAAGAGACATCCAAGAGCAGAGAAGTGCTTCTGCAACTCAAGCAGCAATACCCCCTGGTCTTGGTGAGCAACTTCTACGGCAACATCTCTACCGTATTGAAAGAAATGGGCATGGACAGCCTCTTTGACAATATCATAGAAAGTGCCGTGGTAGGCGTAAGGAAACCCGACCCCAAAATATTCACCCTCGGTGTAGAGGCACTCCAAATGGCCCCCGAGGAAGTGACCGTTGTGGGCGACAGCTATGACAAGGATATCGTGCCGGCCAAGCAAGCCGGATGCCAAACGGTATGGCTGAAAGGCAAGGCGGCCGACCGCATCATATCCCAACTTGACGAGCTGCTGAAGCCTTGACAAAGCCCCCAAAGCAACAACTAATATCAAACATATACACATTAAAAATTTTTAATTGTAATGAAACAAACTAATGTAAAGCCGGCTGACGGCAAATTAGGAATTATGGTTGTAGGTTGCGGTGCCGTAGCCACAACATTCATGACAGGTGTGTTCATGACACGCCGTGGACTCGCCAAACCTATCGGTTCGATGACCCAGTATGACAAGATTCGCGTGGGTCGCGGTGAGGACAAGAAATATCTGCACTACAAGGACATTGTCCCGCTGGCCAAACTTGACGATATCGTATTCGGATCATGGGATGTATATCCTCAAAACGCCTACCAGGCTGCCATGTACGCCGAGGTGCTCAAGGAAAAAGACATCAACCCCGTCAAGGACGAGCTGGAGAAGATCAAGCCCATGAAGGCAGCCTTCGACAAGAACTACGCCAAGCGTCTGGACGGTGACAACGTGAAGGACTGCAAGACACGCTGGGAGATGGTGGAAGCCCTGCGCAAGGACATCCGCGACTTCAAGGAGCAGAACGGCTGTTCTCGTATCGTCGTTATCTGGGCCGCCTCAACAGAAATTTATGTTCCCGTCGACGAGAAAATTCACTACCACTTGGCCGACCTGGAAGCAGCCATGAAGGCTGACGACCGCGAGCATATCGCTCCCTCCATGTGTTATGCCTACGCTGCCTTGACAGAAGGTGCTCCTTTCATCATGGGCGCTCCTAACACTACCGTTGACATCCCAGCCATGTGGGAACTGGCCGAGAAGACCAAGATGCCTATCGCCGGCAAGGATTTCAAGACTGGACAGACTCTGGTAAAGAGTGGTTTCGCTCCGATTATCGGTACCCGCTGCCTCGGTCTGCACGGATGGTTCTCAACCAACATCCTGGGCAACCGCGACGGACTCGTGCTCGACGAGCCTGCCAACTTCCACACCAAGGAGGTGAGCAAGCTC
>CALGHW010000302.1 GCA_937916075.1 uncultured Prevotella sp. | reverse complement strand
GTATCAGGGGCTGGTCACATTCGGTTGTCAGCATCGGGTTGTCTGCCTTGGACTGAAGCCACGATCGCTGCCCGGTACTGAGATGGAGCATGACCACCCCGTCGGCCCCGGTGAAAGCCCACACCCGCCGATGAGAGTCAACAAAGAGCGAACGGACTGATGGTGACGGCTGGCCGGGCATCTGTACTGACCACCGGCGCACCACCCTACCACCGCGAATCTCATAGATACCTTGGTCTGTGCCTATCAGCAACCGGTCAGTACCCCAACGCGCCATACAGGTCACCGCGCCCACGGGGATTTGCAGCACCGCCACGGGCTTTCGCCCGTCACGGGCCACCAAGAGGTATCCCGACGATGTGGCAAACCAGGTGTCGTGGTTCAGGACAGTCCCATAAATCCGGTCATGCGCCGGCGACTTCCACCCCTGGCCAGAAGTTGGGTTCTCCAGCCCCCACCGGGTGAAAATCCACTCCCGGCCGTCGGCCCCCAGAACCACATTGTCCACCACACCCCGCAACCGCTTGCCGATACCGTCGCCATGTGCCGTCAGCCGGGCTTCGTCAATGCGATAGTTCTCCGTACCGTCGCGCCCCACGAGCCACGTCTGGCCATTGGCCAAGGGATAAACGTTCTGCACCGCCACGACATGCCCCATCGTGCGACGCACCACATCGCTCACCGCCATAAAGCGGCAAGTGTGAGTGTTATAAAGATAAGCCTGATTGTCTGAAGTGAGACACCACACATTGCCATACTTGCTGGGCTTACACCCCAACACCCGGTTGGTGGAAAGGACATCGTCCGTCCCCGGCCTGTTGCGGAAAGCCGTAAAGCGATAGCCGTCATAGAAGCAAAGGCCGTTCCAGGTGGAAAACCACATCAACCCGTCGGGGGTCTGGCTGATGTCAGAGATGGTGTTGGCCGCCAGACCATCACGGATGGTAAAGGTATGGACATCACAATAGGGCTGGGCCACACTCCCGACGGCAGTCATCCACACAAGCAGCAACAACAGTATATTCTTATGCATAAGGATTCAAGATAGTTGTATGTTGCAAAAGTAATAAAAAAAACGTAAACAGCAACCCTTGGAACCTAAAAAAGGAGGGGGCAAGAGCCCTTGAAGCTCTCGGCACCCCTCCCTGACCTACATATAAAAACAAACTTACCTGAAAATACTACTTTAACTCAAAGTCGGCCGTGCCACGCACATCCGTCTCGCTGGCACAGACATAAGCCCTGAACTTACCAGGTTCGGCCGTCCAGCCATGAGTCTGCTCCGACCAGAACTTCAGGTCTTCGGCCGTGATGGTGAAGCTGACGGTCTTGGTCTCACCCGGCTGGAGTGACACCTTCTCAAAGCCTTTCAACTCCTTGGCCGGGCGCTCCTCGCTACACTTCTCGTCGCCGATATAGAGCTGCACCACTTCCTTGCCCTCACGCTTGCCGGTGTTGGTCACGGCAACGGTAACACGGACAGAGCCATCGGCCGTCATCGTGGTGGCCGAGAGCGACGGGCGGCCATACCGGAAGGTGGTATAACTCAAGCCAAAGCCAAAGGGGAACTGGGGGGCCACCCGCTTGGTGTCGAAGTAACGGTAACCCACATAGATACCCTCCTTATAATATACCTGGCGATTAACCCCGGGATAGCCCTCCTTGCCATACTGGAAACAAGGATAGTCGCCTTGCCGCTTGGCAAAGGTGACCGGCAGCTTGCCGCTCGGATTGACCTTCCCGGAGAGTATCTCAGCCAGCGTGGTGCCCGACATGGACCCGAGGTACCAGCAGTGTACCAGCGCCTGCACCTGACCCAGCCACGGGGTGGCGTATGGATTGCCACCATAAGTGACGACGATGATATTCTTCTGCACCTTGGCCAAGGCGGCTATCAGTTCGTTTTGACCATACGACAGGTCGTAACTGTCACGGTCGCGGTTCTCACAGTCTTGCCGGGCATTCTTGTTCATGCCTCCTATGTAGATAATCAGATCGGCCTCCTTAGCCTTGTCGAGCGCCTCACGCTTCAGGCGGTCCAGGGAGTCGGGGTCGAGCCGGTCTACCTTGTCATACATCGCCCTACCGGCATAATAGCCACGGGCAAAGTCAATCTTGTCACCATAAACGGCCCGCAGTCCCTCCAAGGGCGACACGTCCTTCAGGGTTTTCAACTCCGACGATCCGCCTCCCTCGCTCATATTGCGCACGGCATTGTCGCCCACCACGAGTATCTTGCGATACTTGGAGGCATCGACAGGCAGGATGCCCTTCTGATTGCGCAGCAGGGTAACGCCCTCCTCTCCCACTTGGCGGCACACGTCGTA
>CALGHW010000301.1 GCA_937916075.1 uncultured Prevotella sp. | reverse complement strand
CCCACCGAGGCGTTGAAGTCCTGATAGCTGACGCTGTTGAACATCAGGCCACTGTCGAGCCTCACAGAGCCAGCAGGACTCACACGCGCCTCCACGATGGTCTTCAACTTGTCATAGTCCAAGTCGATACTGTTGCGGGTATACCCCAAACCGGCCATCCACGACCCACAGCTAATTTTCTGGCAGGTGCTCTGCGAGAAAGCCGCCGGATAAGAGAAGCGGTGGTGGTTGAAGATGTAATACAGGTTGAATCCTGTGATACCCACGTTGATGCCGTCGAAATCGATGTTCTGCAGCTGGCGTGTGTCCACGCCGTCACCGAGGCCGACCCTTCGTATCTTGTAGTCGCTGCCAGTACGGCGATAGAACAGGTCTACCCCTATCTGCGAGCTGTAAAGGCTCAGCGCCACCTCCTTCTTCTTGCTGCTGCCGCCAAAACCCAGGTGATTCAATTCAAAGGTATAGCCCAAAAATGCCCACCGCCATCCGAAATAAGGGCCCACACGCATGATGACATCGGGCGAGAACATCACGCTCTGCCCCGTACCGCTCTTGAGCCAATACATGTCATAGTTGAATGTGGCCTGTACCATGGCCGAGAAATTATAATGCTGCGGCTCGATATAGTTGGAGTCAATGGCACTGAACCCTCTCGCCACCTTGCGCACCTTCTTCATGCCCGGTATCTGATCAATAATCACATGCGGCCGCTCCTCCTGGGCTGCCAAACCGCCTGGAAGCAAGATGAGTGTCAAGAAGGAGGCGAGAAGTTTTCTCATGCTGATACTATGGGAATTGTTAGGATTTGACAGGGTTAAAACTTGCCGAGGATTTGGTCCATGGCCCAGTTGACCGGTGTGGCCGACACGCTGGTACAGGTGCAGACATCCAGCCCCTGAAGATGTTCTATCACATTCTTGATAAGCGGAAACTGCACATAGGGCGGATTGGGCACGGCGATACTCTGGGTGCCCTCGTTGGTGTGCAGCTGGATGGGATCATAGTTGAACACAGAGAAGCACACCTGCCCTTGGTCGCCCCCCCCCTGGATACGGTCTTCCTTGGCCGACTCATAGGCCACAAAGCACCACGAGCCGCTACCGGGCAAGCCGCCATCAAAACGGAAGCAGGCGCTCACGGAATCCTCAGCCTGATAGAGCTTGCCACGGTTGGCACAGATGCCGTCGGCCTCCAATATCACGCCGAAGAAATACTGCAACAGGTCAAGCTGATGAGGAGCCAGGTCATAGAAATATCCGCCGCCGGCAATGTCGGGCTGCAGGCGCCACGGCAGGTTGGCTGTATGATAGTCCAGGTCACGCGGCGGCACAGCAAAACGCACCTGGACATTGAGAATATGACCGATGGTGCCGCTGTCGATAATACTCTTCACCTTCTGGAAATAGGGAAGATAACGGCGGTAATAGGCCACAAAACAAGGCACCCCCGTCTCCTCGCTGACACGATTGACCCGGGCACAGTCCTCATAGGAGGCCGCCAAAGGCTTTTCCACATATACAGGTTTGCCCGCCTTCATCGACATGATGGCAAATGTGGCATGACTGGATGGAGGCGTGGCTATGTAAATAGCGTTGACATCTGGATCGTCAATCAGTTCTTGCGGGTCTGTATACCATTTGTGGATGCCGTGACGCTCAGCATAACTGCGCGCCTTGTCGGCGCTGCGGCTCATCACGGCCTCAACCATCGAGCCCTCGACCTCACTGAAAGCGGGACCGCTCTTCTTCTCGGTCACCTCGCCGCAACCGATAAATCCCCATTTTATTATTTTCATAATAAGTATTAATTGTAGCGCAAAGATACGAAAAATTAAGTACCTTTGCAATAGTCGAACCTATTTAAATAAAAAAATCAACATGAAAAAAGAAACGGATGCCGCTCCGATGAAGAGCAACAGCTCCAGCGCGAGCATCAAATTAGGATACAAGCTATACGCCTCCCACTTCACCAAGATTTTCCGTGCCACATGGCTTCCCGCCACGGTTTACGCCGTGATATGCAGCGTGCTCGGCACGCTGACCGTCAACGGACTGCTCAAGCTTGCGCTGATAACGCAGACAGCCCCTGAGCTGGCCCCGGCCTACTTCCGGAAATATCTGGCCCTGCTCATCGCCGGAGGCACGCTCGTCATCGTGGGCGGCCTGTGCGAGCTGGCCTTCTACGCTTGTGGCCTGTCTCTGTTGTACAGCCACAAAACCACAGGCGCACTCCCCTCTCCGGCCCGATGGATGCGCCTGGACCGCCGATTCTACTGGCGCACCGTCAAAGCCGCCCTCACTTGCCTGCTCTTCCTCCTGACAACCGCCGCTGTATGTGGCGGAGTGTGGTTGGGCGGTATGGCGGCCAAGATGCCCACGATGGCCACCGAAGGACTAACCGCTGTGATAGGACTCGTACTGCTGGTGCTGTTTTTGCCCTTCTGCCATATCGAGCTCAAGTATCTGCTGAACCCTGACACGACGACCATATCCGTGATCGCATCCGACTACAAGACCGGACTTCGGCATCTCGGTTTTATCTTTGCCGTAGCACTGTTTGGCGGAGTCATCTTGCTGATAGCCCAAAACGTGCTGACACTGCCAGCCATTCTGCTGGGCATAGCCAGCTTTCAGGCCAACCTGGGCGCCTTGGCAGGCGACCCGCTCAACATGCCGTCCTACACGATGGCCCTAACCGTCCTGTTATTCTTCATAGCCGGCTTTATCCAAGCCTACGTACGCTTGTCCATCCTCTTCCCGTTCTACTATATGACCGGATCCATCGATACTCAGGAAGAGGAACGCAGACGCTATCAGGAAGAGACACAAAACAACGACACAACAATACTGACATCAAAATAGAACCAATGAAAAAACGCATCCTCTTTATCGACAGGGACGGAACCCTCATCGAGGAACCGGCCGACGAGCAAATCGACTCGTTCAGCAAACTGAAGTTTACCACAGGCATGATACGCAACCTGGGATTCATCCGAAACAAGCTTGACTTCGAGTTTGTCATGGTGTCCAACCAGGACGGACTGGGCACAGCATCCTTCCCAGAAGACACTTTCTGGCCTGTGCACAACTTCATCCTCCAGACTCTTGAAGGCGAGGGCATCACCTTCGACGATATCCTCATCGACCGCCACTTCCCGGAAGACAATGCCCCGACCCGAAAGCCACAGACAGGACTGGTGGAAAAGTATATGAACAATCCCGACTACGACCTGGCGGGAAGCTACGTGATTGGCGACAGGGACACAGACGCCCAATTTGCCCAAAACATCGGCTGCCAGTCGCTCATCTTAGGACGCGACGGAATGACATGGGACAAGATAGCCGAGCTGCTCTTTGCCGGCGAGCGCATAGCCGAGGTGAAACGCACCACCAAGGAGACCGATATATATATAAAGGTAAATCTGGACGGCAGCGGACACTGTGACATCAACACCGGGTTGGGATTCTTCGACCACATGCTCGAGCAGATAGGCAAGCACGGCATGATGGACCTGACC
>CALGHW010000300.1 GCA_937916075.1 uncultured Prevotella sp. | reverse complement strand
CTTTCTCGATGTCGAGGATAGGAGGCAAGTCGCCGCGGCGCAGCTGCACCGTGTTGATATAGTTGCGGGCCTGGTCCTTGGGAGACGACTGGGAAGAGAAGATATGATAGGCACCTCGCACATAGAAGGCATGGAGCGCTTTCTCGAAATACTCGTCAAACATCTCGTCGCGGACATCCGAGCCTTCGGTGGCCTTGACATAGCAGAAAGCCAGGGGAGCCGAGTAGCCGTCGGTAGGCCGGGCATGGTAGACGCCATACTTATCCACATTCACCGCCAGGTCGTGCCAGGGGATGGCCTCGTTGTAGTGTGACAGGTCGATGCCATACACACGGTCCATCCCTTCGGGCTGGAGCGACCGCTGGAGCTGTCCCTTGCTGAAGATGCCATAGCTGAGTTGTCCGTTGCGATAGAGCACGCCCCGCTTTTCGCGGTAGTTGTCTTTCCAGTACCCCACAAACTTGTCGTTGCCCTGGTAGTGGCGGGTGCCGTAGCCCTCCAGCCGGTCCATCCGGATATCGCCGGCGTAGCTGGTTCCGTCGGGATAATAGATGACCCCCGTTCCATGGCGCCATCCGCTCTTAAACTGTCCGATGTATTTCTCGCCATCAGGTTTCCATTCCGCCCCGCTGCCCGACTTCTCACCGTGATACCACCCGCCCATGTAGACATAACCGTCGGGGGCGGTGAGCTTGCCAAATCCGTGAGGTTTGCCGTCCTGTATCTCCCCCACGTATATGGCCCGGTTGTCGAGTTCCATACGCTGGCTGGCTGCCGGAATTTTTTCACCGCTCCGGGTCAGCATCCAACCGGCGGCAGTCAGGAAGGCGGCGGAGGAGAGCGTGGCGACAACCAGCAGGCAACGCTCCCTGCGGCTCATACCAAGAAGATATTGCTTTATCCTATTCATTTCCTTTTTTTATATATGAGGTTTGCAAAATTACGAAATATATCCCAATCGGTGCAGCGCCGCTGAAAAGTATTAAATATTTTTAGACAAGCAGCAGACGGACCGCAAGAGGCGAATCATGATTGTTAAAAATGGTTGGCTCATGGAGTTCTGTCTTCGGTTATGTTTGCAGATGTCAAAAGTTATCTCTATATTTGCTGCCTGAATAAGCAGTAACAACAAAAAGACAAGAAGACTATGAAGATGAAGAATTTATGGATGATGCTGGTGATGGCTATTGCCTCGCTGACATTTGTGGCGTGCGATAACGACCCCGATATATATTATCCGTGGGACTATGGACAGTCAGACCGTGACAATCCTTATCGACAGCCGTTGTCGAGTGCGGAACAGAATATTGTGGGCTCTTACGTGTCGGCCGACGGCAAGACGCCCATCTACCTGACGCTCTATAACGACCGTACGGGCTATTACACGACGGGCAACACGATGTTTAAGTTTCAATGGGTATTGCTCAACGGCAAGCTCTACTTGAAGGGCACCAACACCAGCAAGAACGAGGTGTACACCTTCAAGACTTCAGGCAATCAGCTCTATCTGAACGACATTCCCTTTGTGGCGAAAGAATCGGGCAGTCTGACAGATGCCGAGAAGAAGCTGGTGGGATCCTTTGTGTCTGACGACGGGAAGACTCCCATCTACATGACGCTGAAAGACGACCGCTCGGGCAGCTATACCGTACAGGGACAGACCGTCACATTCCAATGGTATGTGACGGACAATGTGCTCTACATGGTTTATTCCGACAACACGACAGACACCTATACCATCCAGTATCAGAATGGAAAGCTCTATCTGAACAACATTCCCTTCATTACCTATAAGGGTGGCGAAAGCCAGTCGCCGCTGGTGGGCCAGTGGGAAGGCGCACTC
>CALGHW010000299.1 GCA_937916075.1 uncultured Prevotella sp. | reverse complement strand
CCTCAGCGAGAAAGCCTGGTTCGATGCCCCGACATTCATCTTCTACATGGTGATACTCTACAGTGTCATCAACCCCATCAAGGAACTGTCGAAGGCCACCTACCAGGTGCCCCTCGGACTGGCCTCGATGGACCGTATCGACTTTATCCTCAAGGCCGAGAATCCCATCAAGGAGCTGCCCACACCCGAGCCGCTCAATGACTTTGAGAAGGACGTGGAGCTGCGCGACGTGTCGTTCCACTATATCGAGGGCCGCGAGGTGCTGAAGCACATCAACCTCACCGTGCCCAAGGGTAAGACGATAGCCCTGGTGGGGCAGTCGGGCTCGGGCAAGTCAACCCTGGTGGACCTCATCCCGCGCTACCACGACGTGACCGGCGGCGAGATACTCATCGACGGAAAGGACGTGCGCAATGTGGGCATCCACCAACTGCGCTCGCTGATAGGCAACGTCAACCAGGAGGCCATCCTCTTCAACGACACGTTCTACAACAACATCACCTTCGGTGTGGAGAACGCCACGATGGAACAGGTCATCGAGGCGGCCAAGATAGCCAACGCCCACGACTTCATCATGGAGTCAGAGGACGGATACAACACGATGATTGGCGACCGCGGCGGCCGCCTGTCGGGCGGCCAGCGCCAGCGCGTGAGCATCGCCCGCGCCATCCTGAAGAACCCGCCCATCCTCATCCTCGACGAGGCTACGTCGGCCCTCGACACCGAGTCGGAGCGACTGGTGCAGGAAGCCCTGGAGCGCCTCATGAAGAGCCGCACCACCATCGCCATCGCCCACCGCCTGTCCACCATCAAAAACGCCGACGAGATATACGTGCTCTACGAAGGCGAGATTGTGGAGCGCGGACAGCACGACGAGCTGATAGCCAAAAACGGCTACTACAAGCGGCTGTATGACATGCAGCAGCTGTAAGACGGGCACGCCCAGACTGAGCCATGGCACATGGCAACAAGAACAGAAGTTCACACACTAAACAAATACGGAACAATACATTATGAAACAACCTCTTGTTTCTATCATCATACCATGCTACAATGCAGCAGCATACATCCAGCGGTGTCTGACCTCAGCGACAGCGCAAACCTACGAGAACGTGGAAGTGCTGCTCATTGACGATTGTGGTACAGATGGAACATTGGAGGTCATCGAGAACCTGCTTGCCGGATACCAAGGAAAGATACCCGTCAGAATCATCCGACATGAACATAACAAAGGCGTATCAAGCGCAAGAAACACCGGCATTCAGGAAGCAAAAGGCGAATACATCTATTTTCTGGACAGCGACGACAGCATCACTCCTGACTGTATCGAGACATTGCTGAAACCTGCCATAGCCGACAACAGCATCGAAATGGTGGTGGGCAACTACAAAATCATCGGCCCCCTCTATTTCGACCCGCTGGCCATGCCCGAACAGACATACGGCTCAGACGAGATTATCAAGGCCCAATTTACCTACAAGCTCTACGGGATGCCATGGAACAAGCTGATAAAAAAGGACTTCATCCTGCGCAACCACCTCTTCTTCATCGTTGGTATCATACATGAAGACGTGTTATGGAACTATTATTGCGCCATGTGCCTGGACAAGCTCTACGTGGTATTGAAGCACACTTACAACTACTATGTACACCCTGGCTCCATCACTACATCGGACAACAAAAAGCTGCACCAAGAACAGAGGATGAAGGGCATGACACACCTGCTCGACTATATCTTCAACGGCACGGCTCCCGACAAGAAAGATGTCAGAAACAATCCTGTGGTCTACAAGCATATAGAAGAACAGTTGAAAGACCTGCTGATGGACCCTCTCAAAGAGGGCAATCCACAGGAGGCGAGACGCAGGTACCATCTGCTCAGGCAACAAAAGGGCTGGGGCATCACAAGAGTCATGAGGATGAAAGACTTGAAAACAAGAGAAAAGACAAGATACCTTCATCACCTGCTGCCCGAAAAGCTCGGATTCGAATACTACAAAAAACGCTATCTAAAGCATCATGACGTTCAACCAGAGACCTATAATATGAAACTTTCCATCATCACCATTAATTATAATAACCTCGACGGCCTGAAGCGTACCATACCGTCCATCACGTCGCAGACCTACACCGGATATGAATTTATCGTGGTTGACGGAGGTTCTACCGACGGAAGCAAGGAATACATCGCCTCACAAGAAAGGATAGACACCTGGGTAAGCGAACCAGACGAGGGTATATACAATGCCATGAACAAGGCCGTAGGCATGGCCCACGGAGAGTACTGCCTGTTCATGAACTCGGGAGACACCTTCTTCTCGGCACAGGTGCTGGAAAACTGTATTGACAGACTGGGTACTTATGACTATATCTGTGGACGCTCGGTCTACATGGAACGTGACAAGGCCTACCCCTTCATTCCTCCCCAGACCATGAACATAGACTTCATGCTGTCAAACGCCCTGTGCCACCAGTCACAATTCACCAGGACTGAAGTATTGAGAAAGCTCCCTTTCAACGAGCAACACCGTATCGTGTCAGACTGGGAACAATTCTTCAAGGGATGGTTTGTCAACGACTGCACCTTTGCCGCCCTTGAGATATTCGTGTCCATCTTCTACCTTGACGGAATATCAGGCACCAACAAGGCGCTCGACGCTAAAGAAAGACATGACACCATTCTGGAAATCATCGCAGAGAGCGGAACAAAAGGCAAGACGCTGCAAAAGCGATACAACAAGTTCTTGGCACAACGAAAAGGCCTGCCTGTCGAGGAGGAGGAAGAAGAAGAGGAAAACACACAAGAGATGACTCCCAAAAGGGCTAAAAGGCTCAAATACAAAGAACGGTTGAGAGAGAAAGTGGGGAAGGCACTCAACAAGCGGTCACCCATCCAACGCGACCTCAGTGTGGTTAAATATGGTTTGAAATATTTCTTTAAAGACCTTTTCGCATGAAGATACTGTATGACAGCCAAGCCTTTGACATGCAAAGACACGGTGGCGTTTCGCGTTGTTTTGTTGAGCTCTACAAACATTTGCCCAAAGACATCGAGGCAACCTTCAGTGTGGTGGAGACCGACAATGTATATCTCAACAACATAGGCGTGCCGCCTGTGGGACACACCTACCAACAGTTTCTCTGGAAAGGGAATGACCCGGCCAAGAAATTTCTGTACAAGCTGTACTACAACTGCAAGTTCGGCCAATACAAGAAATGGGACTGTCCGCCTCAGCTCAATCTGGCGAAGTCAATCAAGCAAATCAAGGAAGGAGACTATGACATCTTTCATCCCACATTCTTCTCTCCTTATTATTTGCCCTATCTGAAAAAGAAGCCCCTCGTTCTGACCGTACACGACATGATAACCGAGCTTTTCCCAAATTACTATTCACAGACAGACAATCAAGTGGCCTGGAAAAAAATAGTGATTCCACAAGCCGACCACATCATTGCCGTCAGCGAATGTACCAAGAAGGACTTACAACGGCTCTTCAATATTCCGGAAGAGAAAATCAGTGTCATCTACCACGGAACGGACACCACTCCTTACACCCCATCGGCAAAAAGCCCCATTGAAGGCGAATACCTGCTCTATGTGGGTGACAGATGGCTCTACAAGAACTTCAGAAGATTTGCCAAGGCTGTGACTCCTATTCTGAAAAGGCACAAAGAGCTGATGGTGGTCTGCACAGGCAGCCCGTTTAATGACGAAGAGACCCAAATGCTGAAAAACCACGACATATACGACAGGTTCATACAACGGTTCATCAAGTCTGACCAAGAGTTCTTGGATGTTTACCACCATGCCGTGGCCTTTGTGTACCCCTCAGAATACGAGGGCTTCGGAATACCCATTCTGGAAGCCTACAAAGCGGATTGTCCCGTCATGCTGAACAACGCCAGTTGCTTCCCGGAAATAGCCGGAGACGCCGCCGTTTATTTCAATATGAACGACAAGGAGTGCGACTTTGAGGAACAGTTTGAGACATTGTATCACCTCGACACCAACGAGAAAGAAGAGTTGCTCAAGAAACAACGCCAGCGCCTGACAAGGTACACCTGGGAGAAATCTGCCCGACAACTGGCCGATGTATACAGAAATTTGAAATAAAAAAGAGACAACAGCGTTGTGGCTGCAAGAAATGTCGGTATCACCACATTCCATGCAGCCACAACGCTGTTGTCACAACTCTATATATCATAAGCACAAACAGTATTTAGAAACGCTTTTGTTTCGCCAAGTCAGATTTTTCCATTAACTTTGCAATCATATATTAATATGTGAAAAATGAAAAAACTTTTTATTGAGACCTATGGTTGCCAGATGAACGTGGCCGACTCGGAAGTAGTGGCCTCGGTCATGAAGATGGCCGACTATGAGGTGTGTGACAACATAGACGAGGCCGACGCCATATTCCTGAACACGTGCTCCGTGCGCGACAATGCCGAACAAAAGATATACCACCGGCTGGACACGCTCAACGCCGAGCGTAAGAAACAGGGACGCAACATAATCCTGGGCGTGCTGGGCTGCATGGCCGAGCGGGTGAAGGACGACCTGATAGAAAACCACCACGCCAACCTCGTGGCCGGACCCGACGCCTACCTGTCGTTGCCCGAACTGGTGGCCGCCGCCGAGACCGTGGGCAAGGCCATCAACATCCACCTGAGCACCACCGAGACCTACCGCGACATCGTGCCGCAACGCCTGCACGGAGCCAAGATAGGCGGCTTTGTGAGCATCATGCGCGGCTGCAACAACTTCTGCCACTACTGCATCGTGCCCTACACCCGCGGGCGGGAGCGCAGCCGCGACGTGGAGAGCATCCTCCGAGAGGTGCGCGACCTGCGCGACCGGGGATTCAAGGAAGTGACGTTGTTGGGACAAAACGTCAACTCCTACCGCTTTGAGAGCGACAAGGAAGGCGAACAGACTATCATCACCTTCCCCCGACTGCTCCGCCTCGTGGCTGAGGCAGTGCCCGAGATGCGGGTGCGCTTCACCACATCACACCCCAAGGACATGAGCGACGAGACACTGAAGGTCATCGCCGAGATGCCCAATGTGTGCAAACATATCCACCTACCCGTGCAGAGCGGCAGCAACCGCATTCTGAAACTGATGAACCGGAAATACACCCGGGAGTGGTACCTGGACCGGGTGGCCACCATCCGGCGCATCGTGCCCGACTGTGGCCTGTCGACCGACATCTTCGTGGGCTACCACTCGGAGACCGAGGAAGACCACCAGCAATCGCTCGACCTGATGCGCGAGGTGGGATACGACTCGGCCTTCATGTTTAAGTACAGTGAGCGCCCAGGCACCTATGCCTCCAAGCACTTGCCCGACGACGTGCCCGAAGAAGTGAAGATACGCCGCCTCAACGAACTGATACAGCTCCAGACCGAACTGTCGGCCAAGGCCAACAAGCACGACGAGGGCAAGGAGTTTGACGTGCTGGTAGAGGGCTTCAGCAAGCGTTCGCGCGAGCAACTCTTCGGCCGCACGGAACAAAACAAGGTGGTCGTGTTCGACAAGGGAAACCACCACATCGGCGAGACGGTGAGAGTGAAGATTGTCGGTTCCACAAGCGCCACCCTGATGGGCGAGGAATGTCAGTAAGCGACATCCGCAAAAGAATAACTTAACAGTCATCCTTATACGACATCCAAGCATGCAAAAACTTTTGTCCAGCATCGTCTATATCGTGGGGTTCCTGATATCCCTACTGCCTCTCCGGCTGCTCTACCTGGTCAGCGACGGACTGTTTTACCTCGTATATTATATCGTGAGGTACCGGCGGCCGCTGGTGAGGAAGAATCTCACCGACTCCTTCCCACAGAAGAGCAAGCATGAAATCGTCCGGATAGAGAAAGACTTCTATGCCTGGTTCTGCGACTATATCGTGGAGACGCTGAAGCTCTTCACCATGAGCCAAAAGGAGATACAGCGCAGGATGCAGTTTGTGGGCTCCGAGAAAATCAACGAGGCCTTTGACAAGGGACAGTCGATAGCCCTCTATCTGGGGCACTACTGCAACTGGGAATGGGTGACATCCATCCCGCTGTTTGTGGGCGACCGCGCCCTCTGCGGACAAATATACCACCCGCTGGAGAACAAGGAGTTTGACAATCTCTTCCTGAAACTGCGCAGCCGCTTTGGCGCCGTCAGCATACCGATGGCCGAGACCCTGCGCTATATCGTGAAGAAACGCCAGGAGAAACAGCAGATTATCATCGGCTTCATTGCCGACCAGGTGCCGTTTTGGAACAACATACACTATTGGACCGACTTCCTGCACCACGACACGCCCGTGCTCACCGGCACCGAGCGAATAGCCCGCAAAGCGGGATTTGCCGTGTTCTATCTCGACATGAAGCGCATCAGGCGCGGACAATATGAGGGCGAGTTCCACCTGCTCACGGACAAACCGGACGAACTGCCGGAATATGGTGTGACCGAACTGTACTTCAGAGCCCTGGAAAAAACCATCGAGCGCCAACCGGCCTTCTGGCTCTGGACCCACAACCGGTGGAAGCGCACCCGGGAAGAGTGGATGCGGAAGATAGATCCCGTCACCCACAAGATGAGATAACAAGACAAAATACCGAAAGCCTCAAGCAACCCACTCATCATGATTTTCGCAAAAGACAAGGGAAGAATGTGCAACAACATCCTGCAATACGGCCATGTGTACGCCTGGGCACGCGAGCATGGCCGGCGGAGTGTGTCAATGCGCTTCTGCTATAAATACCAATACTTCAAGATATGCCACACGCCCTGGCACTATTTCCTGACTTACCTCGTGGCCAAGTATGGAGCCAAGTGGGGCCTGATACCCACCGTGGCTTTTCATGACCAAGAGGAGGACATGGCCACCAAGGAGCAATGGATGCTCCGCCACAAGACTTTTGTCGTGGAAGGATGGTATGTGAGATTCTATGACCTCTTCACCAAGTACAAGCAGGAAATCATAGACCTCTTCACCTTCGACTCCGACATCACGGCAAAGACAGAGGACTTCATGGGACCGAAAGCCGATGGCTGTGTCCGACTCGGTGTCCACA
>CALGHW010000298.1 GCA_937916075.1 uncultured Prevotella sp. | reverse complement strand
TGAGTCACTTCTCAATCTCGTTTTGCTTGAGGTTTCGTTGTTTCTCGAAAGCGGATGCAAAGGTACGACTTTTTCTGATACAGCCAAAACTTTTCCAAGAAAAATTCATGTTTTTATTGCACTTTTTCTGATTGTTTTACAAATCAACACTCCTCCGTGTGCGGACACATTATTATATATTATAAAGACTTTTCAGCATGACGCATATTAAAGGCGGTCGAACATTTTTTGTTTCCCTACCCCTCCTCTGGAAAAGGAGAGGACGATGGGGAGTCACTTTCAGGACTTCTGTGAAAGGAAGGCTTGACTTCTGAGCAGACGGTCTCATGGATTCCGTCTGAGTCAGGGACATGAACGGCCCAGTTTAGCATGGTTTTGGGGCCACCTTAGAGCCAGTCACCAAGGTGAATGGTGCCAGTCACCAAGGTGACGGGTGCCAGCCACCAAGGTGACTGGTACCAACCACCAAGGTGACTGACTCTAATGTTGGCCATTTGCGGGGCTAATGGAAGCCCCAGAGCCTGCTCTCTTTTTAAGATAGAGACAGGACTTTTTTCCTTGACCATTTTGAAAAAGTTACCAATTTCGAAGAGAAATTAGGCAAGCTTCGAGGAGAAAGTTGCCTATTTACTGCCAAAGGCATCATCTAAATACAAAAAAAAGAGCGGAAGCAGGGGAAGATGCGCCTCTCCCCTACTTCCGCCCACGGAATAAATAACTTTAAAACTTCACATTTCTCTTTGACCCATCGGCCATCACAATGCGAACACTCTTCTGGTCTTTGGATATCGTGACAGACTTAACCGGCGACAGTTCTCTGTCAGTAAAGTCTGTTTTCTTTTTCCACAATTGAAGCGTCACCAGGATTCGGCTGCCCGCCACATGCTGTCGGACTGTAGGGAGCGCACATATCTTGGTCTCAGGATGCAAGCCCTTGGGATAGACCACCTCTACGGCATTGTCCCAACCTGCCAGTGGTATCATGGTCAAGGTATAGTTGCCATTGCTTATCGTCTTCACCTCACGTCCAGCCACCTTGCGAGTCTTGACCGGCAGGTTCTCCTTGCCGGGTTGTGCCAAGGCATAATGACCTAAGGTAATATCTGTGGGAGTTTCCACCGTGACACGGTCAACACGGAGGATGCCGTCGGGCAAAGGAATGTCTGTCAACTGATACTTCACCGTGGTATCAGTCTCCAGCACAGCGTCACGCCGGTAGGCACCGTCCTTGAAGTCTTTGAAGGTATAGAGGCGAAGTACCTCCCACTCTCCCTTCTTATTCTTGGTACCATAATTCATTGACACTTCCCCTTTGGCGCCATCTGCCATCCAGGGGAACTCGGTGTTGTAGGCCAACTTGTTATAATTTTCCGAGCTGCGGAACTTCTCCCAGTCGCCAGCCCCGGTCTCATGACACCAAGAACGCATCTCTGAACCGCCACAGTTGGGATAGTTGGTAATCAGAAGTGTGGAGCCTGGCTGAAACTTGTTATATACCTTGCCCGGCTTGAGCTGGTCCTTCCAGGGACCTTCCGTCTCTGTAGCCGTCCAGTACTTGGAGTCGGCCGGCAAGAGCAAGCCGAGGAAAGCCTTGCCAATCCAGAACACGCTGCCACGGCAACTGTAAATCTGAACAGCCGGAGCAAACGGCCCGTAGAATCCCATCGAGGGGATGCCATTCTCCAGAAAGTCGGGACGGGTGATAAACTGGAGCAACGAGGCCGAGGCGATATGGCGCATCCAGCCGTAGTCCACGTCCGAGAATCCGGCATACTCCAGAAGCGGCAGCGGTGTGACGGCGGCGAAACGGTAACAGATGCTGCGCCCCCACATATTCATCCGTCCGTCGCGGGCGAACATATAGGGATAGTTGGCCACGAGGTCGTGCTCGTTCTGGATGAAGCGCTTGGCTATTTCAGGATACATCCGGTTGCCGAACATCTCGGCCCAGAGCGGTCCGTAGCTTTGATAGGCCCACATACTGTAATAGTCGTAGGCTGGGGCGTCGTTATACCATCCCTCACCCTTATAGCGGTCAAGGAGCTTGTTGAGCCAGTCTACCATCTTCTTCTCGTTGACCTGGTAGCCCTGGTCTTTGAAGAAGCTGAGGATATAGACATTGAAGAACATCCAGTTGGACCCGATGGTAGGGCCTTCACCATAGCTGAGCATCAGCGAGGCCAGGTCATCCTTCTGCTTCTTGGTAAGCGGATCCCACAACACGCTCTGAGCCCCCTTCATGGAGATACAGAGCGAGCCCAGTTCCAGCAGTGTCTGGCTGGGGCCTCCCGTGCGGTGGGCGATATAGCTCCGGCTGTCGGGATTGGTCAGGTTGACAAGCTGATGGCGGTAATAGTCGGCCACACGGATGCCGTTGATAGTCAGGTTGGAATCATTCTTCAGCAATGGCGCTGCAATAAAGAGCGTGCGCGCCAGTCCCTCTATCTTGGCCACCGGTATCTGGCCCTCATTGCGGGGATAAGTCTTCTCAAGCTGTTTCGGGAAATACATTTGGTCGTCCAAGCAGTGGATATAGCTGAACGCGCCTTTCAGCAGATACTCACCCGCCTCTATCCAGTGCTGGCGGGTCATGCCCGTGTAAGGACTCCGGGCAAAGTCGGGATGAGACACCTTGAACACCTCACGGTCGGGTGTGACTGCATGGGCACCCCAGGCGAACACCGTGCAGAAGAGGATGAGAATAGCGGTTTTTAATCGTTGCATCATCATGTTTTTTAAATGTATATATAGTTGATAATCTTATCAATAGACTTATGGTCAGCAGGCATCATTTTGCCTTTCAACAGGCAAAAATACGCAAAATAAACGAGAAAACAAAAAAAGGAGAAGTTTTTTACTTCTCCTTATAGATTACGCTGTTGGCACCGCTTGTGATTTTCAGGGCCTCGGGATGCTCCTTGATGAAGGAGTCGATGTGACGCATACGCTTCTCCTCGAGTATCTCGTCGACAGCGATGAGGATACCCGTCTCCTCGACATCTCCGAATCCGTCGTTGATGGCTGTCCCGAAGAGCTTCATCGTGGGGCTCAGGCCCATATAGGCATTGACCAATGGAGGAATGTTGTAGCCCAATTTGCGCACCTCGCGGTTGAGGATGCGGTAGTCGTCCTTGAAAGAGTCCTCGCAAAAGAGGGATTCGAGCTCTTTGGGGTCGGTCTCAATCTTCAGCGGTTGCTTGGGGATGACCAAATTCTCCTTGTCGGCAAAGTGTTTCTTGAGGAAATAGAGAATCATGTCGCGTCCCTTGCGGATATACGAGGGATACATGGTCATTTTTCCGAAGAAATACTTCACGTCGGGCTTGATGACGGTCAGTGCTCCCAGTCCGTCCCAGAGGTTGTCGAGCGCGAAAAGGCTCTTGGCCGGGTAACGGCTGGTGTTCTGATAACCCAGCGAGACAAAGCTGCGTCCCAACTCGATGGTCGAAGGCATATAGTCGCGCATGAATTTCTCAGAGAACTGAAACATATGGCTGGTGGCGAGGATGGGCTGTCCGTCCTTATCGACCTCCACATCCGACCCGCAGATATACCGGTATCCGCCGATAATCTCCTCGGCCTCGGGATTCCACACGATAAGCTGCTTATAGCAGTTGTCCATGGTGTCAAACTCATCGAGGTCGAGTGCCTTTCCTGTACCTCCTCCAGCCTCGCGGAACACAATCTCGCGCAGACGCCCTATCTCCTTCAGCACATTGGGAGCGTTGTGGGCATCAATGATATAGATTTCGTTATGGCTCTTGTTGGTCATGCGGAGCTGGCGCTCGGGGGTCAGTTCGCTCTTCAGCAATTCTTTGTCGATGGGTTCTATGATATCCTGTTCCATTTCTTTTGGGTAGTTATTTGCTTGATTCGTAGAAGTTTGGATTATAGTTTATACACGATGTCCTGCACGTGCTGCGCCCATTGCGCCGGGGTCTTGCTCTTGTCGAAAGTCTGCCACGGGATGGGTTTTCCGATGGCCACCCGGAACGTTTTGTGCACGTTCTTGTACATCTCGTCGACCAGGAAGAGCATGGCTAAGTTGAAGGGCAGATAGATCGGAAGAGCGTCGTGTAGGGAAAGAGTGTAGATC
>CALGHW010000297.1 GCA_937916075.1 uncultured Prevotella sp. | reverse complement strand
TATGAAGGGCAACTTCGGTTTCGCCTCTACTTTGCTCGACACCCTTAAGGCTCACGGTAACAACTGCCCCGTGATGCTCTCAAGTTCACAGCAAGCGTCCTTGACCGGACGTTTCGGCAACAGCGAGTATGGCAGGAGCAAGAAGGCTGGTGAGGACTTGTTCCTTGAATATGGCAAGGAGACGGGAGCCAAGGTACTGGTATACCGTTTCCCCAATCTCTATGGCAAGTGGTGCCGCCCCAACTACAATAGTGCTGTCGCCACATTCTGCAACAATATCGCCAATGACCTACCCATTACGGTCAATGACCCAAGTGTAGAACTTGAACTGCTTTACATCGACGACCTTGTTGACGAGATGATTTACGCATTAAAAGGCGGGGAGCATCATTGCGAGTTTGAAGGACTTGAAGTTCTTCCTTCTACAGAAGGTCACTACTGCTATTGCCCTATAACTCATAAGGCTACCCTCGGTGAAATCGTGGACTTGCTCCATAAGTTTGCCGACATGCCCAAAACGTTGATGATTCCCGAAATTCCTGCCGACTCGTTTGCCAAACGTCTGTACAGCACCTTCCTCAGCTATCTGCCCAAGGAAAAGGCTATATTTGACTTGAAAATGAATGTAGACCCTCGTGGATCGTTCACCGAATTGGTACACACGCTTAACTGCGGTCAAGTAAGCATCAATATCTCAAAGCCGGGTATTACGAAAGGTGAGCACTGGCACAACACCAAGTGGGAACAGTTTATCGTTGTCAGTGGTCACGGACTTATCCAGCTCCGCAAGGAAGGAACAGATGAAGTATTGAACTACGAAGTGAGTGGTGACAAAATCCAGTCAGTCATCATGCTCCCTGGTTACACCCACAACATCATCAACCTCTCCGACACAGAAGACTTGGTAACGGTAATGTACTGCAATGAGATCTTTGACCCCAATAAGCCCGACACCTATTTCGATAAGGTAGAGAAGTAACGAGCACGAATTTATCGAATTTTACGAATATGATATATTTCAAACAAGAAAGTTACAATATAACGGGAGCGGCTATACACGTGTATAATGTGTTAGGTCTTGGCTTTCTTGAAGCCGTATATCAAGAAGCACTCGAGCTGGAGTTTAGAAAGCGGAAAACACCGTATGAAAGAGAAAAAGAGCTAACCATAAGTTATGAAGGGAAGGTTCTGAAACAAACATACAGAGCTGATTTCGTATGTTATAATAATATTATTGTAGAACTGAAAGCGGTGGCCAGATTGGATGACGCTCATAGAAGTCAGGTTTACAATTATCTTAAAGCAACAGGACTAAAGCTCGGATTGCTTCTCAATTTTGGAAATGCGGATGGTTTGGAATATGAACGCAAAGTAAAATAATTCGTATCATTTGTGATATTCGTGTTCGGAAAAGTAATTAAGCATATGGAAAAGCAACCCAAATTTGATTATTCAGATATAAAGTTTAAGGATAATGGCAAGCTAAAGCTCATTATCGTTGTCGGCACACGTCCCGAGATTATCCGTCTCGCTGCCGTTATCAACAAGTGCCGTCAGTATTTTGACGTTATTCTCGCCCACACAGGCCAGAACTACGACTACAGCCTCAACGGTATTTTCTTCAAGGACCTGAAGTTAGCAGAGCCTGAGGTGTACATGGATGCCGTAGGGGAT
>CALGHW010000296.1 GCA_937916075.1 uncultured Prevotella sp. | reverse complement strand
TAGTCCCAAATGTATATTTTGTCGCATTTGGCCTTCCAGGCCCTGACCCTGGCGACAAACTCCCGATAGTCGGCCGTCTTGCTGAAGTCCGCGCATACGGGCAGTCCATAACTGGAAATAAACACGCCCACATTTTGAGGCAATATGGTCTTGGGAGCCGCCTTGGTGGTGTGATAAGCCGACGTGAAAAACTGGTGCCTGGGAAACTCCTTGGCCAGACGGGTAACAAACCTTGTCACGGCCGGTGTGGCGTTGCCTTCGGTATTGCCGCTGGCCCGACAGGCTGCACAGGTGCATGCCTTTTGGTTGTCCATCGGCATGATACTGATGCGTTCGCTATATGTGTCGGTGCCATAGCCAAACTGGTCGATGATATAGTTGCGTACGCAGTTGTAAAGCTCCTTGCTGGAGAAGCACAGCTGCTGGTGGTCTCGCTTTCCGTCGACAATGGCAAACATATTTTCGACAGTCTGGTCCTTGATGACCTTGCTGAGGTTGTGGCCCCACAGACCCCAGTCGTAGTCAGGATGGTTGGTGTGCATGGTCTTCTGCATCTCCTCCGTGTTCGACGGAGTATAAAGCCCCCGGTACTCAAAGTTTACCGACGGTGCACCAGACTGGGCCTTGCCTTGGCATCCGCCCAGAGAGAGTGCCGTAAACAGCACAGCCAGACTCTTAGAAATGAAATGTAACATTCGCATTCATGTATAAATAATTCTTGTTATTGTTGTTGCCGTCAGTGGACATACGCTTGACCGACATCGTATACCACTGTCCCGACATACCGAAATCCAACATGGCATTGGCCACATAAACTCCACCGAAACCCAACATCGTGTTCAACTGGTTGAACTTAACGGGCATCAGGTTGTCTACCAGTGATATCTCCGGGGCGTTGCCCACACTTCCCGACAAGAACAGGTGGCTGCGGCTGCCCTCTATCGGGAAGCATTTGGCCACAAGACTGCCGTTCACGAAGAAATTCCCGCTGAAGAAGGCGGTCTGCCGACCCATCATGGCAAACAAGTTCAGGTCGGCTCCGAGATTGAATTGCTCAAAGTCCTTGGTGGCCCCCACCCCCAGTCCAAATAAGGATGTCTTTGCGTTAGACCCCACCAAGCGGTATGACAGGCCTCCCTTGGCAGTCCAGTCATCAGGCAGTTCGTAACTTCCTTTCAGCTCGGCTCTGAGCCTCGGGAAGAACTTGTTGGCACAACCTAAGATGACATTAGTGGTGAGCCTTGGATTCCAGATATGCTCCCACTCTCCGCTCAGTTGTATTCCACTCCCGCCGTTGGCCTCATCAGGGTCTTCAGACAGTGTGGAACCGTCTCGCGAGGCATATCCGAGCCCGAAGGTATAAGTGTTTTCCTTACCAAACCGGGTGTAGGCCAGTTGTGCCATCGAGCTGATGCGGTCTTCGCTTGACGGACGTGCCCGCTGGTAGTCTATCAACACCTGGTTGCGCAGGGTGTGGCGCTTCAAGGTCTCCAGGTGCATGAAATACTCACAAAACTCGCCCATACCAGGCTTGTATTGTTTATAGGTGGCAATGGCCAAGTCCCACTCCTTCTGTGCCTCGTACACCATCGACTTGGCCAGAATGAGCGACTGGCTGCCGGGATTATACTGCATGGCCTCGTCTATCAGCCGCATGGCCTCGTCGTAGTTTTTCGCCTTGAGCTGCCGCATGGCCGCCGCCTCACAGCAGTCGGCATAAGCACGCACCACGGTGGTATCACCGATATAGGTGTCGAGCATCGGACGCAACATCTTCATGGCTGTGTCATAGTCGCCCTCGGCGGCTATCAGTTGGGCGTCCTTCAACAGGAGGGCAGGCTCATCGGGATAATACTTCTTGCCCAGGTCGGCCAGGGCACGTGCCTGTTCGTTTTTTTTGAGCCGCATATAGACATTGATGCCCACGAGCAGCGCGTCGGCAGAGGGCTGCCCCTTGTCCAGCAACTTCATGATTTCCGCTTCAGCCTGATACAGCCGTCCCTGCGCCACCAACTGTTTGATATAGGGCATGACGATTTCCTCGTACAGTTGCGCCGACGTGGTTTCATCTTTAGCGATGAGGCCCAGCAGTTGGAGTGCCTTTTGCCGTTGTCCTGTCCTTGCGTAACAGGTGAAGAGGCGCCGGTTAACAGTATACTTGGTGTCACTGTCCACCTTGAAGTCCACCAGTTTCTCCAGCACTGTGGCTGCCTCGGCATATTGAGAGAGGTCCATCATGCGGCGGGCCTCGTCAAGGCGGATGGCACAAAGCTCCTCGTTCATTTCCAGGTTGTCGGGCCATCGGGCATGGATACGCTCCAGCATGGAGGTGGCAGCCTTGGTGTTGCCCATACGCCGCTGCACGTTATATTCGCGCAGCAGCAGGTTTTCTGTGTCGCCCCTGCGGCGGCGTGCCTCCCGGATATACATCAAGGCGTCATCCAGATAACCTCTCAACATCGACGTGTTGAGCAAATAGTTCAACGCCTCTTCCGAATGGCTTTTCTCATAGATTTTGGCATAAGCCGTATAGGGGTCGTTCATCACGGCGGCGCGTGCCGCGTCCAGTTCCAGGGTATTGGTCAGCTTGCCCAGCTGTGCACCCGCCACTGGCCGGGTGCGCCTCACGTCTTTCACATACGCCAAGGCCTCGCTGTAGCGACCCATTTCGCCGAGGATGGAAGCTTTCTTCTCTATGAAGGGATAAGGCGACCGCACCATGGTGGCCGCATATCCGGCCACGTCGACAGCCTCCTCCGTGCGTCCTGTCTGTAACAACAGGTTGCACAGGGCCATCTGGAACTCGGCGTCCTTCGGGTTGAGGGCCACCATTTTCCGGAGCATTTCCTCCTGACCGGCCAGATTTCCCTTGGCCCACATCCGGCGGTACTGCTGTTCGTAGTCCCACAGTATCTCTTTTTTCACATCGGCGCGGTCGGGATATATCGCACTCAACCGTTGCAGTAAGCGCGATGCCTCCGGCTCATTGCCTTGCAGCCGGTACAGCTCAATCTTCTTGCGCCATAAGTTATAGTCGTAAGGCGACGACTCCAGCAGTTCGTTGCAATACACGATGGCAGTGCTGTAGTGCTTGGTCATCTCCTCCACTTTCATCATCAGCTCCTTGGACTGCACATTGTCACTGTTGTCGCGCAGAGAGCGGATAAGGTAGTAGCGGGCCTTGTCATATTGCCGGTAGTGCACCCAATAGGTGCCCATCAGCTCATTCAGTGTAGAGAGCGACCCGTATTTCTTGAGTCCCTCTATCAGTATCTTGTATCCCTCGGCCCATTTACCTTGTTTGAACAGGCGGCGTGTGTTCTGCTCATAATATGCCGGCATACCCTCTTTGGCGGGGGTAAACTTCTCGTTCATCTTCCGGTGGTCGCTGTTGTACTGTGCCGATACCGGTAGGGCCAACAGGGCTAATGTTATGATCAAGGACAGTCTATATGCCATAATTTCGTTTTTTCTTGATACTAAGATTGTTTTGTTCCTGCTGTAGGCGCAGTACCTGTTGAGGGAGCTGCGCCCGAGGCCGGAGCTTGTGTGGGTGCGGGTGCGGCATGCTTCATACCGGTTCGCTCCATGGATATCCACACAGCCTTTTGGCGTGTGACATACTTGAAGTAGCCCACGATGGAACAGTATACGATGATGGGGTGATACACTATCGGCTCAAACAGGGCTGCCACCATCAGCTTCAGATAGCTCTTGATGCTGGTGTATGAACAACCCAGGATATAGTCGTAGAACACCACAAAGGTGGAGAGCATGAAGCTGAACACATAGATGGCGAAGAACGTGACAAAGAAGGTGTTCCAGTTTACGCCACCTGTAAAGGCAAGATAAATCATCGTGACGAATCCGCACGACTCGATGATAGGCGCCATAAACTCAAAGAGGAAGGTGTAGACCATCGATATGAGTCCCAGCCGCTTGTATTTGGGATTGAACAGCAGCCGGCGGTGCTCCCACATCAGCTGTATCAGTCCGCGTCCCCACCTGACGCGCTGGCGGTAAATCATGCGCAGGTTTGACGGTCCCTCGGTCCAGCAGCACGTGTGCGGAATCTGCACCACCCGGTATTTGCGCTTGAAGTCGCAGCAATAGGCAATCATACGCGTCAGCATGTCCATATCCTCAGCAAACGAGGTGCTGCTGTAGCCGCCGGCATTGATAACCACCTCGGTAGAGAACAAGCCATAACCACCCGACACATTGTTCATGGCGTTAATCTTGCTCCACCCCATCTTACCCACCAGGAACGAGCGCTTGTACTCCAGGTCCTGGAACAGCGGGATGGGTCGGCTCGACGGACGGATGTCCACCAGCACACCGTCGCTCAGCGTCGAGCCATTGCTCATCGACATCGTGCCCGACACGGCAATAATCGACTCGTCGGTGATGGCGGGGAAAATACACTGGTACATGGCATCCTTGGCGAGGATACAATCCACGTCGGTATTGATGAAGTATGGGCTGGAAATAACGTTCAGGCCGGCATTCACCGCATCCGCTTTAGTTCCTCCGTTCA
>CALGHW010000295.1 GCA_937916075.1 uncultured Prevotella sp. | reverse complement strand
GAAAATAATAGAAATATGAAAGCTCTTTTAAGATATTTTTTGCTATGTGTCGTGTTGGCTTTTGCCACCGATACCGCCTTGGCCCAGACCAAGACATGGCGTGAGATGCACAAAGTGAAACGTAAGGAGACCGTCTTCGGGATAGCCCGCGACTATGGGCTTACTGTCGAGGAGCTTATCAAGGCCAATCCTGACATGAACCAGCCAGGATATGAGCTGAAGAAGGGTGACTACATTTTCATTCCGTATCCTTCTGGCAAGGTGCCAGTCACCTCACAGTCCACGGCCAAGCCCCAACCCTCTCAGCCCCAGGCTGTGAAAGACATGCGCCAGCGTGAAATCCGGGTGGGAGTGATGCTCCCTCTGCACAGTGAGAATGGCGATGGCACCCGGATGGTGGAATACTACCGGGGTGTGCTGATGGCTTGCGACAGTCTCCGGCAGACGGGTATCTCAATTGATGTACATGCATGGAACGTGCCCGAGCATGCCGATATCCGAAAGACCCTCAAGGACAATGCAGCCTCACGCTGCGACCTTATCATCGGTCCGCTCTATTCCACCCAGGTCAAGGCTTTGAGCGACTTTGCCACCGAGCATGGCATCAAAGTGCTCATCCCCTTCTCGATCAATGCGCCCGAGGTGAACTCCAATCCCAATCTGTTTCAGGTATATCAGAGTCCCACAGATTTCAATGAGGCCGTCATCGGGAAATATCTGGAAAAGTTCGCCGGTTATCACACCGTGTTCATTGACTGTAATGACACTACCAGCAAAAAGGGCATCTTTACGTTCGGTCTGCGCAAGCGGATGGAAGCTATGGGGCGCTCTTATAGTATTACCAATGTGAAGTCGAGCGAGGCTTATTTCTCCAAGGCTTTCAGTCGCACCAAACCCAATGTGGTGATTCTCAATACAGGCCGCTCGCCTGAACTGAATGTGGCTTTTGCCAAGCTCAACAATTTCACGATGAACAATGCCGGTGTCTCCGTGACCCTCTTCGGCTATACGGAGTGGATGATGTACACGAAATATAATCTGGACAACTATTATAAGTATAATGTGTATATTCCGGCTACATTCTATACCAATCCGCTCTCGTCGAAGACGGCCCGCATTGAGCAGAAGTATCGCTGGAACTTCCATGCCGACATGCTTCAGGCGTTGCCGCGGTTTGCCATCACAGGTTTCGACCAGGCATACTTCTTCATCAAGGGACTTCATATGTATGGCTCCAAGTTTACTGGAGCCACGGGCACTGTGGGTTATACGCCCATTCAGACTCCGCTCCGCTTTGAGCGTCAGGGTGCTGCCGGTGGATACAAGAACCACAGTATTCTCTTTGTCCATTATACACCCGGTCATCGCACGGAGACACTGTATTACTAAAAAGCAGAATATAATACGATGAAGTTGAAACAATCTATCTGTCTCTTGTTGGCAGTCTTGCCATCCCTGGTGGCCAAGGCTCAGATAGGAGAGTATCGAAGTGAATTGAGCGTGGGTGGCAATGCGGGCTATGTGATGAGTAGCGTGGGCTTTAATCCAGACATACCGCAGATGCAGCTTGGCGGGCTTACGGCAGGTCTCTCTGTCCGTTATACCTGTGAGAAGTACTTCAAAAGTATTTGTGCCCTGGTGGGCGAGATCAATGTGGCCCAGGTGGGTTGGAAGGAGGATATCCGTGACGTGAAGGACCAGCCTGTCATCAATGCCATTACCGGGCAGCCTGAGCGATACCAGCGGCAGATGACTTATGTGCAGGTGCCTGTTTTCGCCCGGTTGGGATGGGGCCGTGAGCGCCGTGGCTTCCAGTTCTTCTTCCAGGCCGGTCCGCAGGTGGGCTTTTATCTGGGCGAGAAGGTGAAGACCAATTTCGACCGCGCCCAGCGCAATGTGGCCGACCGTCTTGGAGCCCAGCGTGACGCAGCCCAGGACACGTTGTCCATCCAGCATAAGTTTGACTATGGTATTGCGGCGGGACTTGGATTGGAATACTCTCATCCCAAGGTGGGCCACTTCCTGATTGAAGGCCGTTATTATTATGGTTTGGGCGATGTGTTCGGCAATTCCAAGCGCGACTATTTCGGACGTTCCAATATCGGCAATATCGTGGTGAAGCTGACTTACCTCTTTGATGTGTTCAAGACAA
>CALGHW010000294.1 GCA_937916075.1 uncultured Prevotella sp. | reverse complement strand
TTCGTGATAGAGGAAGGCATTGAAGATGTCCATTCACAGGTGGAGCTGATGTTGACGCGTAAGTTGGGCGACATGGGTAAAAAGATTCATAGCGGGCGTTCGCGCAATGACCAGGTGCTGGTGGACCTTAAGCTCTTCACACGCCATCAGCTCAAGGATATAGCCGAGGCGGTGAAGGTGCTCTTCGACGAGCTGATACAGAAAAGCAACCAGTATAAAGAGGTACTGATGCCGGGCTATACCCATCTACAGGTGGCGATGCCCAGCTCGTTTGGCCTTTGGTTTGGCGCTTATGCCGAGAGTTTGGCCGACGATATGCTCTTTCTCCAGGCGGCTTACCGCATGACCAACCGCAATCCGCTCGGCTCTGCGGCTGGCTATGGCTCCTCGTTTCCGCTCAATCGCACGATGACCACCCGTCTGCTCGGTTTTGACACCATGGACTATAATGTGGTATATGCCCAAATGGGACGTGGCAAGATGGAACGCAATGTGGCCTTTGCCATCGCCACCATTGCCGGAACGGTGTCGAAGATGGCTTTTGACGCCTGTTTGTTTAATAGCCAGAACTTCTCGTTTGTTAAACTTCCCAAAGAGTGTACCACGGGCAGTTCCATCATGCCTCATAAGAAGAATCCTGATGTCTTTGAGCTGATCAGGGCCAAAAGCAACAAGCTGCAGGCGCTGCCCCAGCAGATTATGATGATCATGAACAATCTGCCGGTGGGCTATTTCCGCGACCTTCAGATTATCAAAGAGGTGTTCCTCCCGGCTTTCGACGAGTTGAAGGACTGTCTACAAATGGCCGCTTATATCATCAACAAGATTGAGGTCAATGAGCATATCCTGGACAATCCGATGTATGACCCGATGTTCTCGGTAGAGGAGGTCAACCGGCTGGCTGCTTCGGGCGTGCCGTTCCGCGATGCGTACAAGAAGGTGGGACTGGAGATTGAGGCCGGCGCATTTGTTCCTGACAAGAACATACACCACACCCATGAGGGCAGTATCGGCAATCTGATGAACCGGGAAATCACAGACCTGTTTAATCATACGCTTTCCGAGTTTCATTTTGAGCGAATGGAAAGCGCAGAGAAAGATTTGTTGAAATGACAAGCAGACTGATGCAGTTTATATATATGGTGTCGGCTGTACTCCTGTTGGTGGCCTGTAAGGCTGACAGTGAGTACAGCCGCAGCTATCCCTGCCATTTTATCTTCTTCACCCAGCACCATTCGGAAAGTGTCCTCAATGGCATCCTCGACAATCCAGGTGTATTCGCCAAGGTGTCTGTGCAGAAGAAATCGGGGGTAAACCACGTGATAGTGGAACCCAACACGGGGGGCAAGTCGGAAGACATTTCCTTGGCAGGCAGCGCAATCGAAAACACACAACTTGTCTATGCCATGGGAGCCAATAACGCTTTGCTGATAGGCTGCGACACCAATATGAAGCCTGTGGCTTTTGACGGACAGTGTGCCAATTGCCTGGAGACATACAGCACATCCAGCTTCCCCTTGACGTGGAGCGACAAGGGGCGCAAGGTGGCTTGTGCCAAATGTGGAAGGGTGTATGACTTGAATGCCAGCGGTATCTGCGTGGAAGGCGAAAAAGGACGGGCCCTCTATCAATATCGGGCATATATGGGCACTGGATATGATGGTACACCGACAATAAATGTGGCAAACTAAAACTTTTTTCTTAAAAAGTGTATAAAAGTTTGGTGATTCCAAATTAAAGTGATACCTTTGCACTCGCTTAAAAGCAATGCGGAAATAGCTCAGTTGGTAGAGCACAACCTTGCCAAGGTTGGGGTC
>CALGHW010000293.1 GCA_937916075.1 uncultured Prevotella sp. | reverse complement strand
GGTGTCCACGCTGTTGATGCGGTCCACATCGGTGGCGATGGCCTCCATGACTGGCTGGGAGGTGTAGCCCAGGGCCTTGTAGCCCGAGGACTGGCTGCGCAGAATCGCGTCAGCCTGGCTCATCAGGGCCATTGTGTTGGTAGAAGAAAGTCCTTGTCGGTTGAGCGTGTACTCCACCTTGTTGTGGTAATAGCCGATGCTGTCCATGAAAGTCGTCCTGCCGCCGTCCAGAGCTATCACCGTGGTCTGCTCCCAGTCGGTGGGCAAGACCGTCGAGGCCGACGGGAAATACTTCTTGATGACGTATGTCTTGACGGAGGCTACCGCGCCACCCACCAGCGCCCCGGCCCAGCCGCCACGCCAGCCGCCGCTGACGGCCCCGGACAAATCGTTTAGGGCTATCTGCCACTTGTCGTTGCGGGACATACGGGTCATTGCCGCAGGCTTTCCTTTGGCAGATAGACTTGCATTGTAATCTTTCAGCCGCTGCGTCAGCTCCGCAACAGTTGTTTGGGGTGTTTTCTTCGCGAAAGCCGATTCCCCAGATGCGGAATCCGCCCATTCGCTTTGGGAGCACCCTGTCAGTCCAAGCGTCAACAGCGCAAGACCGACTGTGAATGTTCTTGGTTGTTTCATACTGTTCTATTGATGGTTAGTTGTAAATGATTGTTCCTACGATTTTCAGGGTACCATTTTGGCCTGTGCATACGGTATAGATGCCTGTGCCATAATCAGAAATCTGATAAGTTTCCGTATCGTCCTTTGAGACATTCTGCTTTTTGTCTTTCTCACATACCTTCCCGTTTTTGAAGATGAGGATATCCATGTTCTCAGTATCTTTCTTAAAGGTAATCTCTAAAGAACCTGTCGCTTCGGTATACGTGCCGGAGACATCAGCGTTGGAGATTTTCAGGACGTCTTCATCATCATCAATTCCGTAAGGCTTGACTCTTGCATCCATATCAAGGTTTGATAGGGTACAGATTGTTAAAAGAATGATTGTTCTTGTTGTCATATTGTTCTGTGTCTTATGGTATTTCTGTGACAAAAGTAGAGTGAATATTTCATACGAACAAATTTCGAAGAATGTTTTTTTTATGGTGTTACAAAAATGAGGATGTTGATATCTTGTTGTCTAATAGAATGTTAGATGCTGTTTTTACCTGTTTTTCTTACTAAAAATGTAACAGTTAGAACCCTTACTGTATAGGAATTTTAAGAAAAGACATTGCGGAATGGATAAAAATGCGTAATTTTGTGCGGCACATAAATCATAAAAAATGTATCGTTTCGTTTCTTATACTCTCCTTTTTCTGTTGACGATGTTAGTCCTGTCGGGTTGTCATACGGAAAGTAAGACTTATAGACAGATGGCTTGGGTAGATACTTTGGTGTATCAAAATTTAGCAGATTCTGCCTATGTCGAACTTCTGAAAGTAAAGAATCGTGTGAAAACTGAAAGAGAAAGAGCATATTATGGCCTGTTGTTGACAAAGATTAAGTATATGCAGCATCAATCATTGGATACCGATTCTTTGGTCAGTCAGAGCATTGCTTATTATAGAAAATCAGGTGAAGACGAAAAATTGGCAGATGCTTATCTTGCCAAGGGAAAAAATTTGTATTATCGGGGAAATGTCAAGCAATCTGTCACGTGTTTAAAGGAAAGTGAAAAATTTGTTGCAAACGATGACAATCTTTCTTTGAAAAGCGAGCTATACCGTTTCTTGTCAATGGTTAATTCTCGTAACGATGAATTTGCTCTTGCTGTCAAATATGCTCAAAAAGCTTTGGACATAGCAGAAACGCATAATAATAAGGTATGGAAAGTAAGCGCTTATAGCAGAATGGCTATTTTATATGCCAAACTTGAACAGGAAGACAGTGCCTGTTTTTATATAAACAAGTGTATACCGTTATTGAATGTCATGTCTCCTCAAGGCGCTGTGATAGTCATGGACAACATCGGTTATCTCAACCAGGACCGTAATCCGCAGTTGGCCCTGAGATATCTGAACAAGGCCTTACACAGTTATCCTACTGTGGACACCTACGACAACTTGGCCCGTATCTATGCCAAGCAAGGACGGAAAGCGAAGGCCGACAGCTTGTGGCGGCGTGCCTTGCAGACGGATGACGTGGCGAAACGTTGTATGATAGTTGGGGCGATGCTGAAATATGAGACGGATTATGGTGACCTGAAAGAAACGGTAAGGCTGTCGCGTTGGCTGGTGGCGCTGAAGGACAGTGTGGCCCGGCAACGGCAGGAGGCGCATGTGAAAGAACTCCAGACAGAGTTTGATGTCCAGATGCGGGATGCTGCCCAACAGAGGCATATCAACAACTTGTGC
>CALGHW010000292.1 GCA_937916075.1 uncultured Prevotella sp. | reverse complement strand
AAAAACGAGACGGCCATCTCCACCCCACAGAACACCACTATCACACAACCCCAAATCTATATCCAGCAACCGTCAGCCCGCAAGCCCGTCACCGAAGACGCCATCGCCGAGGAATACATCGAACCGGCCAAAGAGCCTGAAAACCTGAACCTCAGCGTGCTGGGACGACAAATGATAGAAAAAGCGCTCGAGCGCAACGGCGGCAACAGAAAGAAGGCCGCACAGGAACTGGGTATATCCGACCGTACACTCTACCGCCGACTCAAGCAGTTCGGACTGGACGACAAGGAGAAAGAGGAAGGACTATAGACACATCCGTCAACCAAGGATTCAAGAAAAAACAACAAGAATGACAAATAGCAAGAAGCATCACACGACAGTGCCCCATCAGTCTAAACATGGAGTACAGATGCGGCTCATCATGGCCACGGCACTCGTGTGCATCATGAGCATCGCCGCCGTGTCGTGCTCCATCTCCTACAAATTCAACGGTGCCAGCATCGACTACACCAAGACCAAGACCATCCAACTGGCCGACTTCCCAGTGCGCTCCAGCTATGTGTGGGGTCCCATGGCCAGCATTTTCAACAACCAGCTGAAAGACCAGTTTGCCAACAACACCCGGCTGATACAGGTGAAACGCAACGGTGACCTGAAGATAGAAGGTGAAATCACCCAATACAGCCAGCGCAACAAGGCCGTAACAGCCGAAGGAAGTTCGGCACAGACCGAACTGTCGATGACAGTCAACGTGAGATTCACCAACAACGTCAACCACAAGGAAGACTTCGAACGACAGTTCACAGCCTCGGCCACCTACGAGAACACCCAGTCGCTCAGCGCCGTACAGGAAGAGCTTGTCACACAGATGGTCAAAGAAATAACCGACCAGATATTCAACGCCACCGTGGCCAACTGGTAAACACCTACTTCTACAATATGGACCTGACAGAGCTTATCCACCATCCCGAAAACCTGGACCGAAGCACCCTCTACGAGCTCCGGTCGATGCTGGCCGTCTATCCTTATTTCCAGACAGCCCGCCTGTTGCTGCTTCAGAATCTGTACTTGCTGCACGACCCTACCTTCGACGAGGAACTGCGGCGCGCCGCCCTCTATATCACCGACCGACGGGTGATTTTCCAAATGATAGAGGCCGCCCACTATAAGATAACACGGCCGGAAAACAAGGAACAACAGACTCCGGCAACAGACACAACCGGCGCCACGGAAGACAGCCGCACCCTCTCGCTCATCGACAACTTCCTGGACGCACAGCCCACAACCGGCGAGGAAGCAGAAAAGCCACAGAAAAAACGCCATCCCACTCCCGCCGACGCCACCATCGACTATGTGTCGTATCTGATGGATACAGAAAACGAGGGAAAAGACGAGAAAAAAGCCCCTCAAATGAAAGGACAAGCCCTGATAGACGACTTCATAAATAAGGACAAAGGGAAGATTGTGCTCAGCGAGACGCCACAGTTTACGCCACAGATAGACAACGACACAAAGGACGGAAAAGACAGCGACGAGGGATATTTCACAGAAACTTTGGCCCGAATTTACATAAAACAGGGCCGATATTCGAAAGCTTTGGAAATAATTAAGCGATTAAGTTTGAATTATCCAAAAAAAAATGCTTACTTTGCAGACCAAATACGTTTCTTAGAGAAATTGATTATAAATAATAATAAAAAATAAAAAGAAAAAGATGTACACAATTTTAGTAATTCTCATCTTGGTAGCAGCCATTCTGATGATTGGTATCGTGCTGATTCAAGAGTCTAAAGGAGGCGGTCTTTCCTCAAGCTTTGCCTCTTACAACCAGATTGGCGGTGTCCGCAAAACGACCGACTTCATCGAGAAAGCCACATGGACTCTGGCTCTCGCCATGGTAATCATCAGCGTAGGCTGTGCTTACGTGGCTCCGCAGGCCTCAACAGACTCTTCCGTGATGGAAGGCGTGGAGAACACCGCTACCAACCCTAACAACCTGCCCGGATTTGGCGCCAGCCAAACCAAGCAAGCCGCTCCCGCCGGTGACAAGGCTGCCGCCACACAGGGCGAAGACAAAGCCGCCGCACCTGCTGCCGACAAGGCCGCACCTGCAACAGAAAATGCAAGCACAAACGCTGCCGCACCTGCCGCGAAGCCCGCTGCGCAGCCCGCAAAATAAAAAAAAGAGCAAAAAAGTACGCAATTTATTTGGTAGATAAAAATAAATTGCGTACCTTTGCACTCGCTTAAAAGGAACAAGCATTTGATAACCTTGAGAGCAGCTATAAATGGTGGCTGTAGTTCAGTTGGTTAGAGCGTCAGATTGTGGTTCTGAATGTCGTGGGTTCGA
>CALGHW010000291.1 GCA_937916075.1 uncultured Prevotella sp. | reverse complement strand
TGGGCCGATCATTTGGCAACCATCTAAACCTTTAAAAGTAAACGGCTCGAATGCCAATCTTTCACAATATAAGGTTAAAGTGATTGCCGACGGGGACGGTGCCTTCAATTATGCCGAGACCAGCTTGACGGGAACGCAGTCCATACAGAATGTGGAAAGTGACGGACAGCAAACGTCAGTTGTCCTGAAGGAAGCCACTGACTGTGACGCCAAGCTCCAGCTCTCGTCTGTCTCAGGTGTGGTGCCTACCCAGGAGTATTCCATAGGCAAGGGTATCCAGACCTGTAGCATACCGACTTCGGGGTTGAAGGATGGCGTATACCAGGTATCTCTGATAGAGAACGGCCATATGATAGACACCAAGAAATTTGTAAAATAGTTATAAAAACGTTTGGCTGGCAGTTATTTTATCGCTACTTTTGCGTATTCGACAAGCAAAATGTCTGCCAGCCAACCCAAAAGAAAACGAAAGGAAAAAAACAATGAGAAAGACTGTGATGATGATGCTGACACTTCTTGCCGTGATAGGAAGTGTCAGTGGAAGAAATCTGTTGCGTGTGCATTTGCGGACCCAGGGTGACTCCAGAACATTGAAGCAAGTGATGGACCAGTACGGTGACTATGCCTATCAGGTGGATTCCCTGATAGTTGACGGCTATCTGTATCAAGAGGACTTTCCCGTGATGTCAAGGTATTGCCAGACCGGGGCGCTCCGGGGCATCAACCTGGAAGACGCCCATTTCTCACTTTATGAAAAAGTTCCAGCCTATGCGTTTTGTCCAGACATGGTAAATGGTGAGATTGGAGCCTACAGAAGCCAGTTGGAATACATCACGCTCCCCCGGGCTACGGAGACCATTGAAGAAATGGCTTTCGCCTATACAAACCTTAAAAGTTTCGCCTTCTCGCGTATTGTGCGGCACCTCAGCACCAATATATTTGAAGGTTGTGACCAGTTGCGAAATGTCGTTCTCCATCAGAACGAGCCCCTTCCGCAGTTGGCCCGTGTGCTCAGTGACCTCCCTGCGGATGCGAAGGTGTACATCCCGGCAGGAACCAAGAGCCTGTTTCTACAGTCGGATGCCTGGAAGGCGGTTCCCAATCTTGTTGAGAGTGAAGCAGCCTTCCGCGTGCGTGTCGTGAACACGGACGAGGGGGATATTAAGACCGTCTTAGAGCGGGACAGCAACCGGGTCGATTCGCTGGTGGTCTGCGGATCTTTGACCACGAAAGACCTTAGGGCGCTGAATGATTATATGTATGACAGGTCAGTGTCGGGTGTCAACTTGTCAGGTTGTGAGATAGAAGACCGGGCGATACATTACACAGCCTTTTACGGATTGCGTCCCCTGTGTTACGCATCCCTTCCCGACAATATTGTCCGCATTTATTCCAGGGCTTTCCTAGGCACGCGCCTGCGGCAGATAGTTCTTCCCGACTCGTTGAAGGAGCTGGGAAATGAAGTCTATAACGGATGTAAGAACGTGACTGGGGATATCCGGATTCCGGAAGGAACCCGGAAAATAGGAACCAGTTGTTTTGTCACCTGTTATCAGGTGAGGAACATGTACGTGCCGAGCACGCTTGACTCTTTGTCGGAATGTGCCCTGAATATCAGCCTGGTCAAGTCGGGCAAGCCTGTCTGCAACTTGTATGTCAATCGCATGACCCCTCCGACATTCTACACGGAGGAAGAAGACGGAAATCCCTTGATGGGTGGTCCGCTGGCTTATTTTGACTATGAGGAGTGGACGCTCAGCGGCTGGAAGCTCTACGTGCCAGTCGGAGCGAAGAAGAACTTCGAGAATGCCCGATATTGGAAGGACATCCCCGAAATCATCGAGACCCCGGAGCTGACGGGCGGCGTGACGGCTGTGAAGGCAGTCCGCACCGTGGGCGACACAGGCCTGACGGAGGTGTACACCCTCGGCGGCCGGCTGGTGAGCAAGGGCCGCGACTTTCCCCGCGGACTGGCAAAGGGCCTGTATGTCGTGAAGACGGGCGGCAAGACACAGAAAATGTTGATTAACGAATAAGATAATGAAAGACGACGAGGAAGAAACTCTCTCTTCCCCAAGGGCATGCCGAGACGTGAGGTCTACAGGCATGCCCTTTTTCTATGTATAGACATAGTGACGCTAAAAAAATAACTTGGTACGATTTGAGTGAGAAAAATAGCTCAAAAATATGAGGCTCAAATCATACCAATTTATT
>CALGHW010000290.1 GCA_937916075.1 uncultured Prevotella sp. | reverse complement strand
CTGGAGTTGCTCACGCTTGTTGGCTATCTCGCGCGCCTCCTGCTCTGTATCCATCACATGGAACGAGTCGCCGGCGGTAGGAGCACCGTTCAGACCCAGGATGATGGCCGGCTCGGAAGGACCGGCCTTCTCCATGCGCTGGTTGCGCTCATTGAACATGGCCTTGATCTTGCCATGACTGGTTCCGGCCAGCACGACATCGCCCACCTTGAGCGTTCCGTTGGACACGAGCACTGTAGACACATAGCCACGACCCTTGTCGAGCGACGACTCGATGATGGAGCCGGTAGCCTTACGATTGGGGTTGGCCTTGAGCTCAAGCATATCGGCCTCGAGCAACACTTTTTCGAGCAGTTCATCCACACCGACGCCTTTCTTGGCCGAGATTTCCTGACACTGGTACTTACCTCCCCACTCTTCCACGAGCAGGTTCATATTGGCCAGGTCCTCACGTATCTTGTCAGGATTGGCACCCGGCTTGTCTATCTTGTTGATGGCGAAAACCATCGGCACATTGGCAGCCTGGGCATGGGCGATGGCCTCACGGGTAGTGGGCATCACGCTGTCGTCGGCGGCGATGATGATGATGGCAATATCCGTCACCTGGGCACCACGGGCACGCATGGCGGTAAATGCCTCATGACCTGGGGTATCGAGGAAAGTGATGTGGCGTCCGTTGCCCAACGTCACGTTGTAGGCACCAATGTGCTGGGTGATACCTCCGGCCTCACCGGCAATGACATTCGACTTGCGGATATAGTCGAGCAAGGAGGTCTTACCATGGTCCACATGTCCCATCACGGTCACGATAGGAGCGCGGGGCACGAGGTCGTTCTCGTCATCCTCCTCCTCGCTCACAGCCTCGCTTACCTCTGCACTCACATACTCGGTCTTGAAGCCAAACTCCTCGGCCACGAGATTGATGGTCTCGGCGTCAAGACGCTGGTTGATAGACACCATGATACCCACACTCATGCAGGTGCCGATAACCTTGTTGACCGGCACATTCATCATGGTAGCCAGCTCGCTGACGGTCACAAACTCGGTCAGCTTCAGCGTCTTGCTCTCTGCCTGCTCCTCCTTGCGCTCCTCGTTGAGTCGCTCCTGTACTGCCTCACGCTTCTCACGGCGATACTTGGCACCCTTCTTGTTCTGGTTCTTACTGGTCAGTCGGGCCAGTGTCTCTTTTACCTGGCGTGCCACGTCCTCGTCGCTTACCTCTACTGGCTTGGGCTGGTTGCGGTTCTTGCGGTTGCGCTTGCCGCCTCCCTGCTGGTTGGCCGCATTGGCGTTGACGGCATTGTTGCCACGGTTATTGCCACCGTTGTTTCCGTTGCCGCCATTGTTACCTTTGCTCTTTTTCTTGCCGTTACCATTGCCACCACCAGCTTGCTTGGCGGCAGCCTCAATGTCCACACGCTCGGTATTGACCCTCACGCGCTTCTTACGCTCACCGCCACGTTGCTGAGCAGCCTTTTCCTCACGCTCCTTGCGGCGCTCTTCCTTCGATTTTTTCTTGGGACGAGTGCTTTGGTTGAGTGAGTCGAGATCAATCTTGCCAAGCACATTGACCTTCAGCGCCGGCTTTGACTCGCTCTTGAGGGTGAAAATTTTGGTTTCCTCCTGCTTGGGAGTCTCTGCCTGTACAGGCTGTGCAGCCTGCTTGGCCTGTGGCTGTGCGTTCTGCTTCTGCTGCGGTTTCTGATTATTATTCTGCATCTTAGGTTGGTTATTCTGCTGGGCAGACTTCTGCTGGGTTGGGTTGTCGTGCGACAGGCTCTGCTTTTCCACAGGAGCCGCAGCAGCAACCGGCTGTTCGGTCTTGGGCTGCGCCGGTGTCACGGTCTCACTCTTTTGTACCGACGAGGCCGGGGCCACGGTCTTGGGAGCAGCCTGTGGTTCAGGAGCAACAGACGAGGTCGAGACAGGTTTTTTGCCTATGTTGTCCAAGTCAATCTTGCCTACCGGCTTAAACTGTTGTCTCTTCTCCAACAGGTCTTCGCCTTTGGTGGTCTTGCGGTCGGCTTTTTTGTCCTTGGCCTTTTTGGCAAAGATTTTCTCGGCCTCATTTTTAATGTCCTTATCACCTTTAAATTCGGTGACAAGCGCCTTATATTGCTCGTCCGAAATCTTTGTGCTAAGGTTTGCGTCGTCCTGTATCTCGCCCAAGCTCTTCTTGTTCTTTAGGAAATCGACTGCCGTCTGAAGTCCTATATTCAATTCTGTTAATGCTTTGTTTAATCTGATGCTCATAAACTTTTTAAATCAATTCATCATGCGTATATGCACCATGCACACTTCTTGATGGTTATGTCTCTCTCACGTGTTTTCAATGCCTGTCCACAACCTTGCACGAATGCATTCTGTATCATGAATCACGCATTATGAATCACATTCCACGTTCCTTTATTTCTCAAATTCTGCACGGAGCACCCTCAGGACATTGTCCACGGTCTCCTCTTCGAGGTCGGCCTTCTCGATAAGCATCTCACGGGGTGCGTTAAGCACAGCCTTGGCTGTATCGAGACCTATGCTCTTGATGGCGTCGATAACCCACTGGTCTATCTCGTCAGAGAACTCGTCAAGGTAGATATCCTCGTCGGCCTCGCTCTCGCTCACCACACGGAACACGTCGATGGTATACTCTGTGAGCATCGAGGCAAGCTTGATGTTCATACCGCCACGGCCGATGGCCAGCGACACTTCCTCGGGCTGGAGGTATACCTCGGCCTTGTGGTTTTCCTCATCAAGTTTGATACTGGTCACCTGGGCCGGGCTAAGGGCACGCTGGATAAACAGCTGGGTATTGCTCGAATAGTTGATGACATCAATATTCTCGTTGCACAGCTCGCGGACTATACCATGCACACGGCTACCTTTCACACCCACGCAAGCTCCTACAGCGTCAATACGGTCGTCATAACTCTCCACGGCCACCTTGGCGCGCTCACCCGGCATACGGGCCACCCGGCGGATACTGATCAGGCCGTCGGCTATCTCGGGCACCTCGGCCTCCAACAAGCGCTCCAGGAACATCGGGCTGGTACGGCTCATGATGATGCGCGGATTATTGTTTTCATTGTCCACACGGGCCACGACGGCTCTCACTGTCTCGCCCTTGTGGTACACATCGGCAGGTATCTGCTCGGACTTGGGCAGATGGAGCTCGTTGCCCTCATCGTCGATGAGCAACACCTCGCGCTTCCACATCTGGTACACCTCGGCACTGATAACCTGGCCCACCTTGTCCTTATATTTATTATACAATGAGTCGTGCTCCAGCTCCAAAATCTTTGAAGCCAGTGTCTGGCGGAGCGTCAGGATGGCCCGGCGGCCAAACTTGCTGAAGTTTACTTCCTCGCTCACGTCCTCGCCCACTTCATAGTCGGGTGCTATCTTGCGCGCGTCGGTCAGAGATATCTGCTTGTTCTCGTCCTCCACGGCACCGTCGGCCACAACCACACGGTTGCGGTGTATTTCGAAGTCGCCTTTATCGGGGTTCACAATCACGTCAAAGTTCTCGTCGCTGCCAAACAGTTTGGCAATCACGTTGCGGAAGCTCTCCTCCAACACACTTACGAGTGTGGTGCGGTCGATGTTCTTGGTCTCTTTGAACTCCTGGAAGGTCTCTATCATGCTGGGACCCAACTCTTCTTTCTTTGCCATATTTTTACTTGAAGCTTAATAGGTATTTTGTATATTTTATATTATTCATGTCGTAGGTCTTGTCGACTTCCACCTGTACGGGGCGCTTTTTGCCTTCCACCTTTTGCTTTTCCTTTACCGTGACCACAAACAGGGGAGCGTCTACCGACTTGAGCACACCTTGCACCTTCTTGCCGTCAGCTCCAAGCACCTCAACGTCCTTGCCAATGTGGTTGACATACTGCTGAGCTACCTTGAAAGGCTGCCCTATACCGGCCGAACCCACCTCAAGCTCATAGTCGTCAAGCTGCTCGCCAAGGCGGTCCTGGATAAGGCGGCTCAACTCGGCACAGTCTTCTATCCACACGCCGTCGGCATGGTCGATTTCCACCACGATGCGGTCGTCGGGGGTGAACATGATGTCTACCAGGAAGTATTCGTTGCCTTGCAACCACTCATCGACAATCTCTTTTACTACGTTTTTATCTATCATACATATTGGGTTATAAAACAAAATGAGGAGCTTTCGAGAAGCTCCTCATTCCACTGAACGCTGCAAAGTTACGAAAAAATCCGCTAATTGCAAAGATTTAAGTATGTAAAATGTATACAACCAACCGTTTTGTCCTTATAGAATAGCCTGACATGACCAAAACGAGCGATTTTATAGCATTATTTAACTTACTTCACACACACCTTTTGAGCGATGTTCCGCGCCTTGACCACATAATGTCCCTTGGCCAACGGCAGGAAGGTCTCTCCCCGACGGCATACCCGTGTCGTCATCAAGGCTCCGTCCATGCCATATACGGCCACCGCCATGTCTTTATCGGCGGCACTCACACGGAGTCCACCATCTACAGGAATCACGCTGTCACCAGAGACCGCCCCTGTGGAGACGATGCCGGCGGCACTGCGCTTCACATTGACCATATTAGACGACTTGGACGACCACACATCGTCTTTCTTGCCATGATAATAGCGGAAGGCCATCACCTTGTAGTTGGTGTCGTAATCCGGGCTGAAACCGGCGTCGGTGATATCGGCCGAGCAAGTCTTGGCGTCGGATGTCACCACAGACTTGGTGATAACCGACACCTTGTCGCCAGCCTTCATGTCCTGCACAATCTTGATATAGTCTATCAAGAAGGGATAATAGTTGTTGCTATAGAAGGTCAGCGTCTCCTTCGACGAGCAGAGAGGAATGGTCACTGTACTTTCCACAAATCCCCCTTCGGGGAAGGGTATGGCTCCATAGGCCGCCTGGTTGACGCCTTGTATCACGAGCCAGTCACCCTGATAGCCATAAGCCCTCACCGTCACTTTACACTCACCGTCGTTATGGCTCAGGTCGATGACAGGGGTCACGATGGCACCGGCTATCGTCCCCGTACCGCCTGACGCCATGCCGCCAAGCCATCCGTTGATTTTTTGCCAGGAAGAAGCTTTCCATCCTCCGATATGTGTCAACTCATCGATAGGCTGGTAACTGTTGGTGTACTCTCCGGGCTCGGGCATCTCGATATCGGCCTCGCCCAGTTCGGACGTCACCTTTGAGAAGTCCTCATAGAGCACCACATAGTTGGATGAGTCCTTGTCGAGAACGGCCTCCTGTAGCTGGTCCATCCGGAAATAGTCGGCCTTTGAGCCACAGGTCCAGTTGGCCGTATAGCTGTCCGCACCGACATGGGTAGCGGGAAGGGCGGTAGGCTGGTGCACGTCGAACACCTCTATTTCGTCTGACGGTGCCGAGGTGAACTCCTCATTACGGGCCTTGACGGTGTAATAATAGTCGGTGTCGGGATCGAGTCCTTCTACCACACAATGGTCTGTGCCACGCCCTTCCACCACCTTGTCTTGCAGGGCATAGTTGATGACGGACGGCCCTTGCACCTTGTAGGCCACATTGTCCACCAGCAGCGAGGCCAGGTCGCCGTCGGCAGGCTGGTAATTGATTCTCACGCCGTACACATTGTCATACAGGCTGAGTTGATTGGTGAAGTCGATGACCGTTCCGTCTTTGTACGCTGCGTCGCTCAGGGCTTGCATGCCGATATACATCCATGGCGACCATCCATATTCGGTCATGACCGACAGGAGCACCACGCCCTGCGGTGCTGTGGTCTGCCCGTTCAGCTCGGCCTTGGCCCAAAGGCTGAATGAGGATAGCGGCGCATCGTAGATGGGGGTCTGCACATAGTCGCCCATCGCATTGAGGCGCACGCTCTGTCCGTCGGCCGTGTGACTCATTCCTGGCTGTGTCGGGTCATACCAATAGAAATCCCACCCTTCTGGATAACCGGGCGTGGTGGAGTCGATATATCCATCATCATCCGCGTTGATATCCTCAAAGCCCTGATTTACGCTGAGCGTCTCGGTATTGGGGGTCTTGCTGTACACACTCAGCAGATAGTCCTTGGCGGTGCCCGTGGTGTCCCAGGCCGCCGTGAATCCGTCGGGCTTCAGGTCATAGGCCTCAGTGGCCTCTGGGGGCACGATGGAAGTTTGCACTCGTTCGATGTGAATGTCGTCCACGAGATATGACAGTTTCTCGCTGGCCGTGAACAATTGGATACCGGTGTCCGAGAATCCTCCGTTGACGGCTTCTAAGGTATAGGTCTGCCACTCATCTGTCAGCTTTACGGTCTTGCGCTGATAATCTATCAGCTTCTTGCGGCTGAGCAGGATGATGTCCAGACTGGGGTCGGTCTCGGTCTGTCCTTTCAGCAACTTGGCCCGGAAGGTCACTTTCAGATTGCCCGACAAATCGCCGGCTGGGGTATTGAGGAAACCACCGTTCATCACCGCGAGATGTCCTCCTGCGGCATACAGGTTGGCACCGCCCCACCGGTAGGTACAGCTGGCATCATAGGTTTTGAAGAGGGTGCTGTCCTTGACATATCCCATGTCGTCGAGCAGCGTTACGGTCGAGGGTTTGTCTTCCGTTCCATCGGTCAGTCCGGAAAAATCTTCGTCTACCACAGTGATGACATCGCCCTTGACTGGGCGCGCGGTCTGGCACAGAGGCCTGCTCTCCGAGGCTCGCCATGCGAGGCGGCCGGCATCCTTGGCCGGCATAGCGCTTGGCCGGCTGGCGGCAGCCGTCAACGACGACACCATCAAGGCGACAAGCAACATATAGTCTTTTCTCATTTTATATTATTATAGGTAATTGTATATTCTTGTTTTTTTTTGACGTGGCGGCGTATGCCGCTTTTATTTCTTCGGGCTCAGCAATCTCTTGTAGGCAACCTTGTCATTGAGCACTCTGACAGCTTCCTTGAGCTGCTTGTCGCTGCCCAGCCCAGCCTCTATCATGCCAGCCTGGTAATAATAGGCCGATATGATATCCTGCTCTATCATCTGCCGCAAGGTCTCCTTGTTGCGTTCTATGTCACGTGCCACGTCGTGCTTCAGCTTGGCTTTCAGATTGTCGAATTCCTCCTTGGCCGCCTCATAATATCCTTCAAACTTGGCCGTCTTCACCAGCTCGTCAAATCGTTTCTGACTCATGGGGTCATACGTGAAGCCGGCCTTGACAGCACGACTCTTGAAGTCCTCAAAGTCGGCATCGCTGAGATGGAACTTCCGGGGAGCGGCTATTGAGGGGTGGCGGGCAATGTAGTCCACCACATAGTCGAACATCACCTCGGTAGAGTCGAGCCGGTCCAGATAGACCGCAATATTGTCGAGCGTGTCGGGTTTGACCTCCACGTCGGGCTTGATGCCGCCACCGTCGCGCACCTCCCGGCCGTTGCGAGTTTTGAACACATGGGTCAGGCTGTCGGCAATGTGCTCCGTATACCCCCCGCCACTATGCTTGTAGTTGATGGCCTGTATACAGCGGCCACTCGGTATGTAGTATTTGCTGGTGGTCAGCTTCATGTTGCAGTTGTAAGGCAAATCCATCGGTACCTGCACCAGTCCCTTTCCATAAGTCCGCGTGCCCACGATAATGCCACGGTCCAGGTCTTGCAGTGAGCCGCTCGTGATCTCGCTGGCGCTGGCAGTCTCGCCATTCACCAATACGGCTATCGGCATCACGGTGTCCACGGGCTCCATCCTTGTGCGGTATTCCCGGTTGGCCCGCTTCAGCTTTCCGCGCGTCTCCACCAGCGTCAGTCCTCTTGGCACCCACATATTAATAATGTCTATCGCCTCGGAGAGCGAGCCACCGCCATTACCACGCAGGTCGAGCACAAGCTGGACTGCCCCCTGCTTCTTCAGGTCGATGAAAGCCTTGCGCATATCCTTGGCACTCCCCTCTGGAAAGCTGTTGAAGTTGATATAGCCCGTACGCCCGTCGTCGAGCAATCCATAATAGGGAAGCTCGGGCAACTTGATGCTCTTGCGTGTCACCTTGAACGTCATTTCCTTGCCTGTCGAGGGGCGCATGATTTTCAGCTTAAAGGTGGTGCCCGACTCCCCCCTGAGCTTGTTGCTCACATAGCTCACATTCTTGTCAGTCATCACCGAGTCGTCTATCGTCAGGATGACATCACCCTTTCTCAGCCCCACTTCAGCAGCCGGCATCCCCGCATACGGCTCGTCGATGACCACCCGTTTGAGACGCTGGTGGTAGCGCACCAGGGCACCTATGCCAGCATACTTACCCGTGAGCATCATCTTCAAGTCCTTGGTCTTGCTCTCTGGATAATACTCTGTATAAGGGTCCAAACTACGGAGCATCGCACTAATGCCGTTGCCTATCACTTCACCTGGATTGAGTGTGTCCACGTACATCAAGTCGAGATTTTTATATATCTGATTGAAGATGTCCAGGTTCTTGGCCACCTCAAAATTGTGGTTTTTTGCGTTTTGTGCTTGCATGGAGAGCACCGGCACGCAAAGGAGCAACAGTAGGATTAGTCTTCTTTTCATTGCTTACAAGATTAATATTGGGTGCAAATTTACATGATTAGAGCCTAATAAAGCCCTTTTGAACCATATTTTTGCGAAAAAATTAAGTTTTCATGAATTTTTTTCTCCAAAAGTTTGGCAGAACAAAATAAAACCACTACCTTTGCATCGCAATTCAGAAATGAAGCGCAAAACAAAAGCTTCAATAGCTCAGTTGGTTAGAGCACCTGACTGTTAATCAGGGGGTCGTTGG
>CALGHW010000289.1 GCA_937916075.1 uncultured Prevotella sp. | reverse complement strand
CCGGAGAGGCGACTACAAAACCTGGCTGGGCGGACGCTATTATTATGATGACTGCGTTTATATAGACTATATCCGGCAGTTTAAATCCTTGTTCACCGACCGACAGGTGACTGTGTACATCTGCTCCAACGACCCACAACTGGACCACAAGGCCTACACCAGTCAACTGAAAGACATGGACGTGGTGTTCCCCGCCGGCGGACAGGCCGACGACCTGTGCCTGCTGTCACGGTGTGACTACCTGATAGGAGCGCCCAGCACCTTCTCGCTCGTGGCCTCCATGTACAGAGACATCCCCTTGTGCTGGATGGAAGAGGCACACACCTCCCTGTCGAGAGCGTCGTTCAAGCCGTTTGACGTGCTGTTCAGAAACATCAAATAAAGAAAAACTTCTAAACAAGGAAAGATGAATATCGTACTCTTGGTTTTCGGCAATGATATCGTTTATCACGCCCAGGCATATTTCTGTATCCTCTCGCTGCTTAAGTATCGCGGCAAGGAGGATACCATATCGCTGTATACGGACAATCCGCGCTACTACAACCGGTATAAGGAATACATCAATGTCATCGAAGTGCCGTCTTTCCTGATCAAGAAATGGGAAAACGGAACAGGATACATCTTCCGGGTGAAAATCAAGGCCATCGAAGACAGTGCACAACGGCACCCTGACAGCCATCTGCTGTTTATCGACTGCGACACCGTGGTATACAACGAGATAGACTCCATCAAAGAGATACTGGATAAAGGCAACGGCATCATGTATAATGACGAGGGACATCCTTCCAAGATGAAGGGGGCCTCGCTCAGGATGTGGAAAGCACTGGAAGGCCAACAGATTGGCTCCTGCACCATCTCGCAGCGGCACAACGTGTGGAACTCGGGGGTCATCGGCATACCCAAGGACAAGCTGACGGATGTTATCCACCTCGCCCTGACCGTGTGTGACACCATCTTGAAGACCGACGTGGACTGCTTTACCGCCGAACAATATGCTTTCTCCATAGCCATGCAGGAAGAATGTGAGCTGCTGCCGGCCGAGGACTGGGTTATCCATTACTGGGGCAACAAGGACGAATGGACATCGCTGGCCATGACTTTTATCTGCAACTCGTTCTTGTGTGACCGCCGGGTGGATGATGAAATCAAGGCTCTCAACAACATCGAAATAGACGACGTGCCGCTCCGGGTCAAGAAGTCGCACACCATGCAACAGTTGGTCAAACTCATCAACAGGCTCTTCCCCGACAAGGTGGAATAGCAGGCTTCTACGCCACGCCCCATACAGGATGACAGCCTTTCCGCCGCTCACCCATTGGACATCACGTCCCTATGGCGGGCTTTATAACAAACAGCCATCGCATAATAGCGCACATAGGCTATCACATTGCCCGATAACTTGGCCACACCCTGTAAGGCATGATAGGCATAGCGCGCCCACTCCCGTCGCAAGGACGGCAAAGTCATCTGTCCAACCAATTCTTCCACCACATGATACTTGCACAGGACCGAACGGGCCGTGTCTTTCTGATGAATCAAGCTGTCAGGCCTCTGGCGGTAATGGTAGAGCGGAAGGGAGACAACCCCCAACGACCCGGCGTGCATACAATACTGAAGGGTGAATATCTCATCCTCGCCCAACTGCACGTCAGGCAAGAACTGAAGTTGATGCCGCCTGATTAAAGAAGTCTTAAACAGCTTGTTGAACGTGAAACCAAAAAGATTCTCATGTGCCTCGTTCACCCGCAGCCTCAGCATACACCTTTCCACACCTTCCCTGTCGGCCACCCTACAGTCACCGACAGAAACACTGCGCGAGCTTCCATCCGAATAATCCCAAGAAAAGCCGAAGAAAAGAATGTCAAGGTCTTCCATCCGGCTCATCAATTGTTCTAACCAGTCTTTTTCCACCCAGTCATCCGCATCAACAAAACAAACGAAAGTACCCCTGGCAAGGGCAAGGCCCGCATTACGCGCCTGGCTCACCCCACCGTTTGACTGACGGACAACCAGGACCCGGCTATCCTGACCCGCATACGTCTTACACAACGCATACGACCCATCGCTGCTTCCATCGTCAACAAGCAGGAGCTCAAAGTCTCGAAATGTCTGGCTCAACAGGCTGTCCACACACGGTCCCAAATAGGCCTCCATATTATAGACAGGCACAATGATGCTAATAAGGGGAGTTTTCATCTGGTCGGCTCGATTTTTTATTTGAACGGAATAGGTTACAAAGATAAGATTTATTTATCGAAAACATCAGATTTCTGCTAAAAATATATTACTTTTGCATCATACACAGAAAGAGAGACGCCCTCGCATGAACAGAGATTCGCCCCTTTCTCCGCATCAAAAACCGAACCACCATCATGAAACGCTACACAAGAATCATCGTAGGTTGTCTCTGCTTGCTGTGGGCCCCGCTCGCCCACGCACAGATGGACTCACTGATCTTTGAGGACCATCACCGGATAGACTCCACCGCACAGGGCGAACTGAGACTGAACATCGACGGACTGAGCTTCTTCCGTGACAATGAATATGAGGGCAACCTGACCAAAGGATACACCTTGCCTGGCTTCTGGCTCCAACCCACCGTCAGCTACCAACCGCTGAGAAACCTCAGACTGGAAGCCGGCGCCTATATGATACACTACTGGGGTGCCAACAAATATCCCAACCTGAACTACAGCGACATACCACAGTGGAAAGGAGAGCAGACACAGAGCGGATTCCATATCGTGCCGTTCTTCCGGGCACATCTTGCTCTGTCAGACCAGTTTCACCTGCTATTAGGCAACCTCTACGGACGCAACAACCACCACCTCGCAGAGCCTCTATACAACCAGGAGACAGGACTCTCGGCCGACCCCGAGACCGGACTGCAACTGCTATGGGACACACAGGTGTTGAACCTTGACTCATGGATTAACTGGGAGAGCTTCATCTTCGACAACGACAAGCACCAGGAGTCATTCACATTCGGCCTGTCCGCACGCCTCAAGGCCAACCGTCAGCTGGCTCCATGGCACGTGTATTTCCCCGTACAAGTGCTGATGCAGCACCGAGGCGGAGAAATCAACCCCACAGCCGAGTCGCGCGAGGTGAAGACGTGGATGAACGCTGCCGGTGGAGTGGGCATCACCATGCATCCACACAGCCAGGTGATTACCCGCATCAATGTGGAGAGCAGTGTGCTCTACTACAAGCAGTCGGCCGGACAGATGCTGCCCTTCGACCAAGGACACGGTTTCTACACCAAGGCCGACATTGACTTGGGCCATTTCCGTCTGCACGGAGCTTACTGGACTGGACATAACTTCATCACTATCTTCGGCAATCCACTCTTCGGCTCAATGGGCATCCATGAGGAAGGCTATACCATGCCCGACCCCAAAATGCTCAGCGCACGCCTGAGTTACGGACGTGACCTGGGACACGGATTCTCATGGGGCATCCATGCAGACCTGTACAACAACCTGGCCGCCGATGCCCATTCTGAGGAAAAGGGATGGTACCGGGAGGCCAACAAACTCAGCATGGCCGCCGGCATCTACCTGCGCATCCATCCGTCCTACTTGCTGAAACGATTCTGATTCGTTTTACCCATACTTGCCAAACCTATATCACAACGACGATGAAAGACAGAAAAATATCCGTGGTCATCAACACCTACAACGCCGCGGAACATCTTAACCGAGTACTGGACTCGGTCAAAGACTTTGACGAAATTGTAGTCTGCGACATGGAAAGCACAGACAACACCGTGGAGATAGCCCGACAGCATGGATGCAAGGTGGTCATCTTCCCCAAGGGCAACTGTGTGAGTGCCGAGCCAGCCCGCACCTTTGCCATTCAGAGTGCCTCGTCGGCATGGGTGCTGGTGATAGACGCCGACGAGCTGGTCACCCCACAACTGAAAGACAAGCTCTACGCCACAATAGCTTGCGAAGACGCGCCACAGGGCCTCTATATCCCGCGCAAGAACTACTTCATGGGACGGTTCATGCACTGCTTCTATCCCGATTATCAACTGCGCTTCTTCATCCGTGAGGGCACCGTGTGGCCCCCTTACGTGCATACCTTCCCCAAGGTAAACGGACGGACAGAGAAACTGCCAGCCCGGCCCAACGACTTAGCCTTTATCCATCTGGCCAAAAACAGCGTGTACGACCGGATAGCCAAGACCAACCAATACTCAGAAAGTGAGATAGAAAAGAAGCGTGACAAGCACTATGGCATCACGGCCCTGCTGGTTCGCCCCTTCTTCCGCTTCTTCAAAGCTTATATCCTGAAAGGAGGATTCCGCGACGGCAAAGCCGGTTTTATCTGTGCCTGCTATGAAGGCTTCTACCAGTTTGTCATCGTAAGCAAACTCTTGGAGAACACACACACTAAACGATAACGCAAAGAGGATTGTCGCTTGAGGAAAATCATTTCATTCCGTCCTGCCGTAAACGTTTACGGCAGGATAATGCCATACGGACACTCCCACAACCTGCTTTTTTCACTACTTTTGTATCCTGCAAGCAACTACTAATCAAAACCCAAATTACTACAAATATGAAGAAAACCCGACTTATACTGTCAATGCTCGCCTTGCTGAACGCCGGCAACGCCCTGGCTGAGGACGCCATGACCGTAACCATCAACGGACAACCTGTCAAGGAAAACATACAAAACATTGCCTTCAGCGGTGACAACGCCATCATCACTTTCTCCAACGAGACAACACAAACGGTAGACATGGACCAACTGTGTGTCACCTTTGACTATAACGGGACTGCCGACATCCAGACCGTAGACGCTGCCAACGCCAACCACCAACCCATCTATACCCTCGACGGACGTTATGCCGGAAACCGCGCCGAGCATCTGGGCAAAGGTGTGTATATCCTGAACGGAAAGAAAATACTTGTGAAATAAAAAGAAAGGAGAAACAACAAGATGAAACATCATACCTTACCCTTACTGGCCTTGACGGCCGCCTTGACGGCCGCTCCATGCATCCAAGCCCAGACCACAGACCACTCCGGCCAGCTGAACCTCAACGCCAACCAGGCCCGCATCGTGACAACCGACGGAAAAGTACGCTTCTATGACACCGACCAGACGGGCGGCATCGACCTCAACAAGGCAACCAGCACCGTGACGGTATATCCACGACAGGGCAACTGGCAAGACACATATACCCGCACAGTGCGCAGCGTCACCTTTGCCAAGGCACAAGCCCCGGCCGCAACGGGCACAATAGACAACCACGGCGTGGAAATCACCCGCGGACAGGGATGGAACGAAGCGGCCTATGCGGAATGGAACCTCCTGGACGGTGCCTCCACGTATCATGTATACGTCAAAGGTGACAACGAGAGCAAATACACTCGCGTCGACCAGCAAATGGTCCGCGACTATGGCAACCACGGACGGGCCGACATGGTGGGCCTCAAGGCCGGCAACTACACCATGAAAGTAGTGCCCGTGACAGGAGGACAGGAAGACAACGACAAGGCCAGCACCGTCAGCGGACTGACCGTGAAAAGTTATGACCGCTCGGGATTCATCCAAATAGATTCCACCAGCATCGGGGCCTACAACTACGACGGTACCCTCAAGCCCACGGCACGTGTCATCTATGTCACAGCCAAGACGGCCAAGACCGTGAGCCTGGATGTCATCACAGGCAAGAACCAGAAGAAGGAGACTTTCACCGGCCTGCAAGCCATCATCAACGCTTATCAGAAAGGGTGGGAGACACGTCCGCTCTGCGTCAGACTGATAGGACAAATCAGAGACACCGACATGGACTACTTCGGCAGCAAGGCGGAAGGACTGCAGGTGAAGGGCAAAAACAACACCATCGCCATGAACATCACAATCGAGGGCATCGGTGAGGACGCCACGATATGGGGCTTCGGCCTACTGCTGCGCAACGCCGTGAGCGTGGAACTGCGCAACTTCGCCATCATGCTGTGCATGGACGACGCCGTGTCGCTGGACACCGACAACAGGTATTGCTGGATTCACCACCTCGATCTCTTCTACGGCAACACAGGGGGAGACAGTGACCAAGCCAAGGGCGACGGAACAATAGATGTCAAGGGCAACTCACAGTATATCACAATAGCCTACAATCACCTCTATGACAGCGGCAAGTCGTCGCTCTGCGGCATGAAGAGCGAAACTGGGCCCAACTATATCGACTATCACCACAACTGGTTTGACCACAGCGACTCGCGCCATCCGCGTGTGCGCACCATGTCGGTACATGTATGGAATAATTACTACGATGGTTGCGCCAAATATGGCGTGGGAGCGACAATGGGGTCAAGTGTGTTTGTAGAGCGCAACTTCTTCCGTCACTCCAAATACCCTATGCTGATTTCCAAGCAAGGCACCGACGCCAAGGGCGAAGGAACCTTCTCGGGCGAGAACGGAGGCACCATCAAGAGCTATATGAATGTGTATGCCGAGACGGGCAACAAGAGCGGCTACCTACCCGTCACCCATCAGCAAGCTCCCCGCAACTTCGACTGCTATGAGGCTTCAACCCGCAATGAGCAAGTGCCCGCCACCTACAAGGCTTTGACAAGCGACAAGGCTTACGACAACTTTGACACCGACCCTGACCTAATGTACCGCTACACACCTGCCGAGGCCGTCGACGTGCCAGCCATCGTCACCGGACACTATGGGGCGGGACGAATGAACAAAGGCGACTTCCAATGGCGGTTTGACAACGCCACCGAAGACACCAACTATGCAGTGGTCAGCTCGCTGAAAACCGCGCTCAAGAACTATACAACCTCCCTGAAGGGTGCCTTTGAATAAGTCTTCCGATATGAACTTCAAAAAGGTGATATGCCCGTCCCTGAGACAAGAATCTCTCGGGACGGGCATATCGCTTTACCCAGCGGCATATTCCATCAGCACGTCCCACACCGCAATGATATGACAGACGCTGCCGGCCAGGACAAAGAAATGGAAGACAGTATGCATAAACCTCCTTTTGTTCAAACTATAAAAAACCGCTCCCGTGATATAGCTCACACCCTCAGCCACTATCCACGCCACAGCAGCCGTGCTCACACTGTCTATCAACGGCTTGAAAGCCACCAATACCGACAGCCCCATGCCCACGAAGCAAAAGGTTTCCAAATTGCTGTGCTCCTTGAGCTTCACAAAGCTGACCACTGTGCCCGCTATGGCACATAACCACACAAAGACAAAGAGGCTCCACCCCCAATAGCCTTCCTGCCGCAGGGCGACCAGTGTGAGAGGCGAATAGCTGCCAGCTATATGCCAGTAGATGGCAGCATGGTCCCAACGCCGCAACCGCTCACGCCACTTGCTGCGCTGCGACGTGGCATGATAAACCGTAGAGGCCACATAAGAACCTAACATACCAAACAAATAGAGCAACACGCCGGCACGGGCCCAAGGATTATGGCCCTGATAGCATATCACGAGAAAGAGGATGCCCACAACCACACCCAGCACAATTCCGGCCGCATGCGACCACGAGTTCCAAAGCTCTTCCTTTCGGGTATAATGAATTGACATGATGAAAAAAAACAAATAGAGCAGTCCATCTAATGATTAGACATTCCCTTTTTAGTAAGAATATAAGGCATTCTTATTGCCTGCAATCCATAATAGCTTGCTCGGACAGCCCTGTAAACATTTTTATTTTTTCAACCGTTTCTCCTGCCTCTAACATCATTTTGGCAATCTCAAGACTACGCTCATCACGCCCTTCTGCACGTCCTTCTGCACGTCCTTCTGCACGTCCTTCTGCACGTCCTTCTGCACGTCCTTCATTAAATCCCTCACGATGGCCTTCAATCTTGGCACCATTCATGACAGCAATATAATCTCTCATGGCCTTAATACTTTCATCATATTTTTCACGTTCTTCTCGGCTCAGGGCAGAAACGTCCGCTATGTCTGCCAACTTTTTGAACACAGCATTACGAGCCAAGAACGGCATTCTTTCAAATGTACTCATGTGTTTAAGAATATATATCCAACGTTCAAAATTTGTCTCACACTCATCTTCCTCTTTTTGGAACAAAGGAAGCATCAAGTATATCAGACGAACATTGTCTGAAAACACTTTCTTTTCCTTCATATCCATCAAAGCTATATCTGTCCGAAACTTTTGAGGAGTGAAGTTGGTAAGGTTAAAATTCATAAAGCACACCGTATACACCGGCAACAACTTATAATCCCAACAACCTTTCACTCCTTGCTGAACAATAGCTCTGGATATATAATACAGAGAGCGGTCCACAAAATGTTCCTGATACCGGTTCTGCATCTCTACGATAAAACGCTCCCCCTGGTCTGTCACGCAATAAATATCATAAATGATGCCTCGCATTGTTTCTGTATCAGGCAGTTGTTCTTTATCCTTGAAAGTGATGTCGGCAATGTGATGCTCGCCTTCCAACAAGTCATTCAAAAAACTAATGAGCAAGTCTTTATTGATTTCTTGCCCAAAAAGCATCTTGAACCCCCAATCAGAAAAAGGATTGATGAATTTTCCCATAATTTTCTATTTTTATTTTGCAAATATACTGATTTTATCGTTACCTAACAAGTTTACACGGCTGAAAACTGTTTCTTCGGTTTATACTAAACAAGACGGGTAAAACACTGTTTTACTGTAAATATCAACACTGAAAAGTACTTTTAAGTAACTGTTCAAAATTAATTTTATAAATATGAATAGTTCACAAATAAATT
>CALGHW010000288.1 GCA_937916075.1 uncultured Prevotella sp. | reverse complement strand
ACAAAAGTGGAATTCTTTGACATATTTATATTTAATAATATTAAATCGAACCTTGAAATCACACTTTGCTGGTCAAACAAAGTGGTTTCCGAGATAAAAGTGTTATCTTTGTAACGTCTATACCCATACCGGAAGTCCCGATGGGCAGAGGTTGGACAGACATACATATGGTAAAAGGCGGAATAATCATAAACCATTATGACGTGTCGCTAACAAAATTCAAGTTGTACGGCTGAAAAATAAAGCATTAATATATAAATATTTTTCATATTTGCTCAGAACTTCCTTCAAAGCACTTGAAACGGCTGAAATCAGGCAACTTATTTTTCTTGAAAAGAACGAATATAAAAACATCAAAAGAAAACAATAGGCATTTCCCAATTTCCTGCATTTCCTCCCTTTCCAAAAAAGGGGACACAGGGGAAGTTTGACAAGAAAAGGTTTGCCCCACTCTCTATGCGCCCCATGAATTCCGCCAACGGGAAAACCAATAAAAACTTGAATTTTAATCGGTTTGTCAACATGAAACTTGGCTAACTAAAAAAAAATCACTAACTTTGAACCTTGATAGCTATTATATAATTAAGGAGAAAGTTAATCAGACATCTATGAGCGACGATACAAAAGACGACGAAATTCTGAAAGATCAAGATACCAACGAAAACGATGAAGCCACAGCGACCGACAGCGATGTCCACTCAGACTACAAGCCCGTAAACCGCTTTGACGCATCAGCCGTCCACCACCTGAGCGGCATGTACCAGAGCTGGTTTCTTGACTATGCCTCATACGTGATATTGGAACGCGCCGTGCCCAGCATCGAGGACGGTCTGAAGCCCGTTCAGCGACGCATACTCCACTCCATGAAGCGGATGGACGACGGACGCTATAATAAAGTGGCCAACATCGTGGGCCACACCATGCAGTTTCACCCACACGGCGACGCCTCCATCGGCGACGCACTGGTGCAGATAGGCCAGAAAGACTTGCTGGTGGACACACAGGGTAACTGGGGAAACATTCTCACCGGCGACCGCGCCGCCGCTCCCCGATACATCGAGGCCAGACTGTCCAAGTTTGCCCTCGACACGGTGTTCAACCCCAAGACCACCCAGTGGCAGCTCAGCTATGACGGCCGCAACAAGGAGCCTATCTCCCTGCCAGTCAAGTTTCCGCTGCTCCTGGCCCAAGGCGCCGAGGGTATCGCCGTGGGCCTCAGCTCGAAAATCATGCCCCACAACTTCTGTGAGATATGCGACGCCGCCGTCAGCTACCTGCACGGACAGGACTTCCAGCTTTATCCCGACTTCCCCACCGGCGGCAGCATCGACGTGAGCCGCTACAACGACGGACAGCGAGGCGGCGTCATCAAGGTGAGGGCCAAGATTGAGAAGCTTGACAACAAGACGCTCGTCATCCGGGAAATACCCTACGGCAAGACCACGGCCACACTGATAGACTCTATCCTGAAAGCTATCGAGAAAGGCAAAATCAAAGCCCGCAAGGTGGAGGACAACACGGCGGCCGAAGTGGAAATCATGGTGCATCTGGCTCCCGGCGTATCGTCAGACAAGACGCTCGACGCCCTTTACGCCTTCTCCGACTGCGAGGTGAACATCTCGCCCAACTGCTGCGTCATCGAGGACAACAAGCCTAAATTTCTCACGGTCAGCGAAGTGCTCTGCCATACCGTCGACCGCACCAAGGACCTCATCCGCCAGGAGCTGGAGATACGCAAGAACGAACTGCTTGAGCAATACCACTTCTGCTCGCTCGAGAAGATTTTCATCGAGGAGCGCATCTACAAGGACCGCAAGTTTGAACAGGCACCCAACGTGGACGCCGTCTGCGCGCATATCGACGAGCGGCTCACGCCCTATTATCCGCAACTGGTGCGCGAGGTGACCAAGGATGACATCCTCAAGCTGCTCGAAATCAAGATGCAGCGCATCCTGAAATTCAACAAGGACAAGGCCGACGAGCTGATGGCCCGCATACAGGCCGAGATTGACCAAATCAACAAGGACCTGGACAACCTGGTGGAGGTGACGGCCCACTGGTTCGGCTACCTCAAGGACAAATACGGACACGACCATCCACGGCGCACCGAAATCCGCAACTTCGACACCATCGAGGCAACCAAGGTGGTGGAGGCCAACGAGAAGCTGTATATCAACCGTCAGGAAGGATTCATCGGCACCGGACTGAAGAAGGACGAGTTTGTGTGCAACTGCTCGGACATCGACGACATTATCGTATTCTACAAGACGGGCAAGTTCAAAGTGGTCAAGGTGGCCGACAAGATATTTGTAGGCAAGAACATCCTGCACGTCGGCGTGTTCAAGAAAAACGACCGCCGCACCACCTACAACATCGTCTACCGCGACGGCAAGGGCGGATACTACTTCATCAAGCGGTTCAACGTGCTCAGCGTCACCCGCGACCGCGAGTACGACATGACCCAGGGACGGCCCGGCTCCAAAATCATCTACTTCACGGCCAACCCCAACGGCGAGGCGGAAATCATCAAAATCACACTGGAGGCCAGCGAGGTGAAGCGGGCGGCCAGCATCTTCTTCGACCGCGACTTCTCCAAATACTCCATCAAAGGACGTGCCGCCAAGGGATACCTGCTCACCAAGAAAAAGGTGAACCGCATCGGCCTGAAGAGCCACGGACACTCCACCCTCGGAGGACGCAAGGTATGGTTTGACCCCGATGTAAACCGACTCAACTACGACGAGCACGGAGAGTTGCTGGGCGAATTCTTCGACGGTGACGCCATCTTAGTGATACTGAAGAACGGTGAGTTTTACACCACCGACTTCGACGCCAACAACCACTATGAGGACAATATCGACCGCATCGAGAAATATAATCCCGAAAAGGTATGGACCGCTGTGCTCTTTGACGCCGACAACGACGGCTATCCCTATATCAAGCGCTTCCTCATGGAGGCCACCAAGCGCAAGCAAAACTATCTCGGCGACAACCCGGCCAGCAAGCCCGTGCTGCTCACCGACCAGGCTTATCCCCGCATCCGGGTGAGCTTTGGCGGACCCGACGCCGTACGCCCCGACATGGAAATTGACGCCGAACAGTTTATCGCCGTGAAGGGCGTAAAGGCCAAGGGCAAGCGCGTCTCCACCTGGCAGACGGACACGATTGAGGAGCTGGAACCGCTACGGTATCCCGAACCCGAAGAGACCGAGGGTGACGACACGGCCGACGAGACCACCCACACAGAGGCCTTACAGCCAGAAGAGAACCTGGACCCCGACGCAGGCAAGAGCCAGCAGCAGGTCATCGACGAGATGACCGGCCAGCTCAACCTCTTCGGCGATGACATTGACACCGGTAAAGATGAGCAATAACCACTGCATATCCACAACCATACAGGCGCAAGCGCGTCACCAGGCTGCCCCACACCGTCTGGTGACACGCTTGCGCCTGCTGGTCATCATTGGCATACTGACTGCCTGTGGTCTTCGGTCACACGCACAAACGGCGGCCGACTCCACCGTGTCGCCACACATTACCACGTCGGCCTATATGATTGGCTTCGGCCCGAGCCGGCT
>CALGHW010000287.1 GCA_937916075.1 uncultured Prevotella sp. | reverse complement strand
CCACGGGGATGTAAGTAAGCGAGAGGATGAAGGCACCGAGAATGGCAAAGAACACGGTCATCGCCATCGGCCTGAACATCTTGCCCTCGATGCCCACCAGCGTGAACAGGGGCACATAGACAGTCATGATGATAATCTCGCCGAAGGCGGCCGAACTCATCATCTGCCCGGCACTCTTGCCCACAACCTCATCCATCTGCTGGTGCGACAGGCTATGGCCGCCATATTCCGGACCATGGGTGACCATGTAATGGCACACGCACTCCACAATGATGACCGCCCCATCCACAATCAAGCCAAAGTCGATGGCGCCGAGACTCATCAGGTTGCCGCTCACGCCAAAGACATCCATCATGCCAAAGGCGAAGAGCATGGACAGGGGGATGACCGAAGCCACCACCAGTCCGGCACGGGCATTGCCCAGGAAGAGTACGAGGATAAAAATGACAATGAGGCCGCCTTCCACCAGGTTGCGGGCAATGGTGCCGGTCACACGGTCTACCAGCTGGGTGCGGTCAATGAAGGGTTCTATCACGATGCCCTCGGGCAAGCTCTTCTGTATCTGGGCGATGCGGCCCTTCACATGGCGGATAACGTCCTGAAAGTTTTCGCCCTTGAGCATCAGGGTGATGCCGGCCACCACCTCGCCCTCGCCGTTGCGGGTGACAGCGCCATAGCGGGTGGCATGGCCCAGGCGCACGTCGGCCACGTCGCTCACCAGCACGGGGGTGCCGCCCACGGTCTTGATGGGAATGCGCTTTAGGTCGTCCGCCGACCGGGCCAGTCCGATGCCCCGGATAAAGTATTGGTTGCCATACTGCTCGATATAGCTGCCGCCCGTGTTTTCATTGTTTGACTCCAAGGCGGAATAGAGTTCGGGGATGGTCACACCGGCGCTATTGAGCTTGTCGGCATTGATAGCCACCTCATACTGTTTGACATAGCCGCCCCAGCCGTTGACCTCGGCCACACCAGGTGTACCGGCCAGTTGCTTGCGCACCACCCAGTCTTGCAGGGTGCGGATGTCGGTGAGCGAATAGCGGTGCTCATAACCTTTCTTGGGGCGCAGGGTATAATGATAAATCTCGCCAAGACCAGTAGAGATGGGAGCCATCTCCACCTTGGCCACACCTTTGGGGATGGTCTCCTCGGCTTCTCTCATCTGCTGGCTCACCTGCTGGCGGGCCCAGTAGATGTCAGCATCGTCGTCAAACACAAGGGTGATGACCGACAGGCCACTGCGGCTGATGCTGCGCCGCTCGATGATACGGGGTATGTTGGACAGGGCCATCTCCAAAGGCGAGGTGATAAATTGCTCCACCTCCTGAGCTCCCAACGAGGGGGCTTGAGTGATAACCTGCACCTGGTTGTTGGTGATGTCGGGCGTGGAGTCGAAGGGCAACCGGCTCAACGACACGGCTCCCCATACTATCAAGGCCAGGGTGAGGATGCCGATAAAGAGCTTGTTGCGTATCGAGAAATTAATGATTTTCTGAAACATATTGTTTGCTAAAAATAGGATTGGGTGTTTGTTTTATAAAGTCGTCTCTCACACATTCACACCCATCCGTGGCGGCCCACGCCCTGCCACCTTGCCCTTGAACGTCTGGGGCAAGGGCGACACACTATCTATTCTACATACCTCTTTATACTCACAGATGACCGCCGGAACGACTGTATAACAGCCCGCAAAGGCCACCGACAGCCCGTCAAGCCCCGACGAGCCGGTCTGCCTGCAGTCTGCCGTCTTGACCACCGGCGACGCCATCTGTTGCCACACGCAGTCACGGCTCCGCTCTCCCGGCGAGTGCCCCGTATGGATATCATTGAAGGTATGGTCCTGACTACACAACTCGACCACCAGACAGAACAGGCGGCCATGATGATGATGGGGCATGACAACTGCCATCATCAACACACCTGTCATCAAAAAACACAAAAAAGTCCGGGTCTGTTGTTTCATGGGTGCAAAGTTACATATTATTTTTCGCAACCTTGTTGCAAACCTCACATTTCTCGGATTACGCCAGCTTGTGTGCCATGCCTCTATCACTATATACGACCATCGATGAGCGCATCTTGTGAAAAGACAAGGACAAGCCTTTACCTTGAATGGCCCCACAAAATGGAGAATCCCCGATACGGCCGTATCAGGGATTCTCCATTTTCTCTTTTTGTTAACCGCCCCGTAAAAAAACGAGGCCTGGCTTTACTTCATCCTGTAAATCTCCGCACCAGCCATCAGGAAGGCACCGAGACCATAATCGTCAAAGTCGGGCTCGCGGTCGTAAGTCACGGGCTGAGCCTCCTTGGGCTCCTTGCCCGACCCTTGCACATAGCCCAGGAATCCGTTGGGATGCAGACAGTCGTTGACCATGCCGTTCCACCCCTTGGTAATGACCGGAAGAAACTCTTTCTTGCTGAGCAAGCCGTGGTTTACGGCATAGGCCATGCCATAAACAAACATGGCCGTACCGGTAAGCTCCTTGCCTCCATAATTGTTGGGGTCGTGCAGACTGACGTTCCACAGGCCATCCTCGCGTTGCAGGGGCTTGAGCGCTTTACACATATCCACCAGCATCTGGGCATACTCGCCGCGGTGGGCGGCACCCTCGGGCAACAGGTCGAGCACACGGCACATAGCCATCACAATCCATCCGTTGCCACGCGACCAATAGCAGTCCTCGCCATTAGGCTCCTTGTAAGGAGGATCAAAGTCAGCGTCGCGCCACCACAGCTGGTCTTTCGGATTATAGAGTCCATTGTCGCCATGCTTGTGCTTGGTATAGCTGTACATCTGGTAGGCCCGCTCGTAATAGGCGGGATTGCCGGTGAGGTTGCCCATCTGGATAAAGATAGGCATCGCCATCTGCACGGCGTCAATCCAGCTCCAGTCGTCAATGATGTCGGTAGCCATCATCGTGTCCACAGCCGCACGAATGGCCTTGATATACTTTTCGGGATGACGGGGATTCTGCTGGTAGAGAAATATGTATACCTGTCCGGCACACATATTGTCGGCATTGCGCGGAAGCACGCCGTTCTTGGTGCCGCGCAATCCCCAGTTGTGGCGCTCGCCCCACAGGGTGGCATAGTCGATGTAGCGCTGCTGAGGGTCCACCTTCCACAGCTCCATCAGGCCCTCATAATAGCAGGCGCGGGTCCACAGATTGGACTCATAGACCTTGCGGCGTGAGGGATAAGGGATAGACTGGCCAGGGTCGCTCCACTTCTTCATGAAATAGTCGTTGGCCAGCCGCATAGCGCTCAACACATTTTTCTTCTTCGGCTTGGCTGCCGCCGACGCATTGATACTGCCTCCCACAAACAGGGCTACACACAGCAGGGGGGCTATCCATTTTTTCAGATTCATACGCTTTAGTCTTGTAGTTATTGCTAAATATTATTTGAGATTAGTTTGTTGTGTGCAAATATAACTATTTTTTTTTGATTACAGGCCTATCCTGAAGAAAAAGAAGTGTCACAGCTGGGTTTTACGACAACCGGGAAAGGGCAATGGCTTGCTTCAGAACATACGGCTGCCCAACCAGTGACCCGCCACGACGGCCAGCATG
>CALGHW010000286.1 GCA_937916075.1 uncultured Prevotella sp. | reverse complement strand
CCAGTCGGTCTGCAGGTAACTGAGGTTGCACACACGGGCGTCGGTACGCACGCCTTCGGTCTCCTGGTTGTACCAGAGGGGGAAGGTGTCGTTGTCGCCGTTGGTGAAGATAATCGGATTGCCCTCCTTCTGGAGCGACATCAGATAGTTCTGTCCGAAGTCGCGACAGGTGTAGCGTCCGCTGCGGTCGTGGTCGTCCCAGGTCTGCGAGCCCATCTGGACAGGCACAAAGAGACAAGCCACACCGACCACGGCGGCCAAGGCGGTCTCATGGCCCTTCAGCCGTCTGGTCAGCTCCTCAATGATGGCGGCCACACCCATACCGCACCAAATGGCGAAGGCATAGAATGAGCCGGCATACGCATAGTCACGCTCACGAGGCTGCATCGGGGTCTGGTTCAGGTAAATGACGATGGCCAGACCGGTCATGAAGAAGAGGAAGAACACCACCCAGAACTGGCGGATGCCCTGATGGCCCTTGCGGAGCGACTGCCAGAAGAGTCCTATCAAGCCCAGCAGCAGCGGCAAGCAGTAGAACACGTTGTGTCCCTTGTTGTTCTTCAGGTCATCGGGCAACTTGCTCTGGTCGCCCAGGCGCCAGTTGTCAAACCAGGAGAAGCCGGTAATCCAGTTGCCATGCTCGAGCTCGCCATTGCCCTGGAGGTCGTTCTGGCGGCCGGCAAAGTTCCACATGAAGTAGCGCCAGTACATGAAGTTGCACTGGTAGGAGAGGAAGAAGCGGAGATTCTCCATCTGCGTGGGAACCTTCACGTTGATATTCTCGCCGCAGCGGTCGTAAGGCACCGTGGTTCCGTCTACACCGCCCATCCAGCTCTCATAGGCCTGGGTGTGCTGGGCGCTGTACATACGGGGGAACAGCATATTCTGCGCGTATGCATAGTTGTCCTTGGTGCGAACCACAAAGTAGGAGTCTTTCTCGTCTTTAGAGGCTTTCTCCTTACGCTGGTACACGGGAGCGCCCTTGGTCATCACGGGCTTGCACATGTTGCCGTCTTTCTCGAGGGCCACCTGCGAGGTGTAGGCCTGCCCGTAGAAGAGCGGACGGTCGCCATACTGCTCACGGCCCAGGTATTCACCTAAGGTAAAGATATCCTCAGGCGAGTTCTGGTCCATCGGCGGATTGGCCGACGAGCGGATGACGATGACTGCATACGTGGAGTAGCCAATCATCAGCATGAGCATACAGAGCAGGGCCGTGTTTTTCACGCGGGCCGATATCAGCTCGTGGAGCGTCTTCCGGTCGCCCTTCACGCCATATACTCGATACTGGAGCACCAGCCAAAGCAACACCAGGACGACCACACCGATAGCCACAGCCGACCATCCATGTCCGTAGAAGGGGATGCCGAGCATGGCCACCGAGCAGATGAAGGCCACATTGCCGCGCTTCACGCTCTTGTTGGTGTAAGTCTCGTAGATAGCCCAGATGATGCAGGCGATAAGGAGTGCGATATAGACAATCTCGCCGGTATTGAAGGGGCAGCCGAGCACATTGACAAACAGCAGCTCAAACCAGCCACCCACCTGGACAATGCCCGGCACCAGTCCGTAGAGCACAGCGGCCAGCAGGACAACAGAGATAGCCAGGGCCGCCAGCGAGCCCCACAGGTCCTTGCGGCCCGTGGTGTTGGGGAAGCGGCGGTAATAGTACACCAGCACGATGGCTGGCAGACAAAGCAAGTTGAGCAGGTGGACACCGATGGAAAGACCCGTCATATACATGATGAGCACCAGCCAGCGGTCGCTGTGAGGCTCGTCGGCATGCTCCTCCCACTTCAGTATCAGCCAGAACACCACAGCGGTGAAGGCAGAAGAGTAAGCATACACCTCGCCCTCGACGGCACTAAACCAGAAGGTGTCGCTGAAGGTGTAAATCAGCGCGCCCACCATGGCAGAGGCCTCGATGGCAATCATCTTGCCCACGGTCATGGCGCTGCTGTCCTTGACAAGCAGTCTGCGAGTGAGGTGGGAAATGGTCCAAAACAGGAAGAGGATGGTCGTGGCGGAGAGCAAGGCGCTCATGGTGTTGACCATACGTGCCACCTGCGACGGATCGCTTACAAACTGTGAGAAGAGATTGGCTGTAAGCATGAAGAAAGGTGCCCCTGGCGGGTGTCCTATTTCAAGCTTATAGCCCGTTGTGATGAACTCAGGACAGTCCCAGAAACTGGCTGTCGACTCAATCGTGGAACAGTAGACAAAGGCGGCTATCACAAACGCCACCCAGCCCAGAATGTTGTCCACTAATCTAAACTGTTTCATTCTTTGTGAGTTATAAGTGTTTATTTTTATATTGTCCTCGGTATTAATCGTGCAAAGTTAGTGCAAATATGTTGAGATAGTGGTCTTTTTGGCTTTTTTAACGTGACACGCTGACAGTCTCATGAACACTGACCAGGGTTTTGGCCAGTTGCTTCACCCGCTCCGTTTCGTGGCTTACCATGATGACGGTACACCGGGTGTTGATTTGCGGCAAGAGGTCATACATCAGCTGTTCGGAGCGGCTGTCGATATAGGTGTTGGGCTCGTCGAGCACCAGCACTTCCGGCTTGGCCACAATGGCACGGGCCATCAGCACGCGCTGCAACTCGCCGCCGCTCAGCGCCTTGACTGGCCGGGAGGCTAAAGGGGTCAACTCCATCTGGGCCAAGACTGCCTCCACCTGCTCTTTCTGGGCCGCCGAATACCCCCGCCACACAGGCTTGGCTCCGTCAAACCCCGTCAGCACGGTATCACGCACTGATATGGGAAACGCCCGGTCTATCGAGCTATACTGTGGCAGATAGCCCATCCGAAGCCGGTCGACAGCCTGTCCGTCTCTATTATAGTAATGTATGTGGCCACTCATGGGCCTCAACAAGCCGAGCACCACCCTCACCAGCGTGGTCTTGCCGCCACCGTTGGGACCTGTGACTCCCACAAAGTCGAGGGGAGCCACCTGAAGGCACACATCCTTGAGCTGAGGCCGACCGTCATAGCCGGCCGTCACATGGTCGAGTGTGATTATGGACGACATAGGGCGCGGGCTATTTTCAACATCTCGGCAGTCCAGTCATAGCTGAGCGGATTGATTTCCACCTGCCGGGCACCCGTGGCCCGACATACGGTCTCGATGTTGCGGTTGGCAAACTCTTTCTGTACAAACATCAGCCGCACGCTGTCGGTCCGGGCCTCGGCGATAAGCTGCTGAAGGGTGGCGGCCGACGGCTCCCTACCCTCACTCTCCATGGCCAGTTGCCGAAGCTTGTAGTCATGGGCGAAATAGGTCAGAGCCGGATGATAGATGAGAAACGAGCGATGGCGTACTCCCTCCATCATGCTGTCTATCTGAAGGTCTACCTTCATGATTTTGGAACAAAGCGCATCCAGGTTGGCCCGGAAATAGGTGGAGTCCTTACAGTCTATCAGGGCCATGGCCCGGTATATGTTGCGGGCTATCAGCAAGGCGTTGGCGGGCGACGTCCAGGTATGGGGGTCGCCACAAGTGTGGTCGGCACAGTCAAGAGGCGAGATGCCCTCCGAGGCGTCTACCATGATCAGGTGCTGGGCGTTGGCCTGAAACCGCTTGCTCCAGATACGTTCAAAGCCCAGGTTGCCCACCTGGATATACAGTTCGCTATGGGCCAGGTCCACCAGTTGCTGGGCGGTAGGCTCATAGGTCTCCGGACTGCTGCCGCCCGGCACGAGTGTCACTACATGAAACCTGTCGCCGGCTATCTGCTCGGCGAAGTAGCGCAGAGGCTCTATCGTCACCGTGATGGTGGGCCGGTCGTCGACAGGCTGGCGGCAGGCGCCGCACAACAGCAATACGGCCATGACGAGCAAGAGCGTCTGCAGTCGTCTCATTCTTTTATTCACTATATTTTTACTCACAATACTTTCATCATTTTAAATTTGCTTGCAACCTTCATCTCATATTTATCCTCCTACGGGGATATCCCCCTCAAAAGAAGTGGCTGGCCCCATAGACCAGTATCACGTAGCGCAGACACTTGCTGAAAGTCATGCTGACGGTGCTGATCAGCAAGTTGGCCCGCATCAGTCCCAGGACGACGGTGACCGGACCTCCCACAAATGGAAGCACGGCCAACAGGCCGGCCCAGGCTCCCCAGCCGCCCATCACGCGGCGGGCCCGCTCAAGCTGGTGGGGCTTGACATGCAGCCAGCGCTCTATCCACTCGGGCTTACCCAACCGTCCGATGCCGTAATTGGCCAATCCGCCCAACGTGTTGCCTATCGTGGCAAAGACGACGAGCCACACGGGGTCGAGCCCCAAGGCCAGGAAGGCCAACAGCACGGCCTCGCTCGGGAAGGGGATGATGCTGCCGGCCAGAAAGGCCGCCACAAGCAGTCCCCAGTCGCCATAGCTTACCAGCAGATGAATGATGGCATCCATAGGCTGTAAGCGGTAAGCAAGAGCATCGCCACGACAATCACATGACAGGCGATATTGGTGATACGGGTGTGGGTCAAAGCCACGAAATGGGCCATGAGCATACTGGTGTTGACTATCATGACGCGCAATAGCAGGTCATACTGTTGGGGCTGCAGCACAAGATAGAGAGCGGCCACGGTATCTACCGTGATAAAACTGTCGTAATACATCCGGATGCGTATCTTGTCGTTGTAGCTGGTACGGAGATAATGGACGATGCCCGTGACGGCCATCGCCACCACAAACGCAAGGATGAAGAGCTGGTGGGGCTGGAGCACGCTGAAGTCGCAAAGCCCCCCGTAAGTGACAAGCTGCCGGAAGTGCTGTTCGGGGACATCGAAGCTGCCTTCATAAATAAAGAAGACCGCCGCAAACCAATAAGGCACCAGCAAGCCCATCAGGGAGGCCAGGAAGGTGCGCAGACTCATGGACCGGAGGAACGTGAGCATCAGCACCCATACCACAGGCACAAAATAGAGGAGATGGACATTGACCATGCTGCCCAGACCGAGACTGACAAAGGTATAGAAGACCCACCCGGTGGCCTTCCGGTCCTGATAACTGCGCAGCAAGGTGGTGTAAGCCGCTATGAAGCACAGCTCCACAATGGCCCCGGCCTCGGAACTGAACATGAAGCAAGCCATACAGGACAGGGTCAGAAACGAGCATGACACCATACGGCTGTAGATGCGGATAAGGGCATTGCTGTTGTTCAGCTCGACCATCAGGTAGGCCGACACGACAAAACAGACAAACGGTACCCACATCTCGCCATGCAACAGGCCCGCCGCCAGCCATACCAGCAAGGCATACAGGCCGGTCAAAGGAAGGGCCAGCCTGCTCTCCGCAACTTTATTCTGGAAACGCTTTATCATATTCTACATGAAGTGTCAGGCGTTTGAAGCCAGCCATTGGCTCCGGGGGCACGGCCTGCGGACCAATGCCTGGCGGCAAGCGCCCGACACAAGATTTTATAAAAACACACGGTTAAAGGTCCTGGCCGATATCTCTTCTGAAGTATTTTCCCTCAAAATGGATTTTTCCGGCTTCCTCAAAACTCTTGCGGAGGGCCTCGGCCTTGTCAGCGCCATACGAGCTGACCGCGATGACGCGCCCGCCGTTGGTCACGAGCTGGCCGTCCTTCATGGCTGTCCCGGAGTGGAACACGATGCTGCCTTCCACCTGGTCGGTGCCGGTAATGGCAAAGCCTTTCTGGTAAGCCTGGGGATAGCCTCCGCTCACCAGCATCACGCAGACGGCCGAACGGGAGTCAAACTCCACGGAGCGCTGGTCAAGGTCGCCCTGGGCCACTCCCTCAAAGAGGTCCACGATGTCGCTCTTCAGGCGGAGCATCACGCTCTCGGTCTCGGGGTCGCCCATACGGCAGTTGTATTCTATCACCTTCGGCTCGCCGTCTACATTGATGAGTCCGAAGAAGATGAAGCCCTTGTAGTCAATGTGCTCGGCGGCCAACCCGTCTACCGTGGGCCGGATGATGCGGTCTTCCACCTTCTGCATCCACTCCTTGGTGGCAAACGGTACGGGGGTCACACTGCCCATGCCGCCGGTGTTCAGGCCTGTATCGTGCTCGCCGATACGCTTGTAGTCCTTGGCCTCGGGCAATATCTTGTAGTGACGGCCGTCGGTCAGCACAAACACGGAGCACTCGATGCCGCTCATGAACTCCTCGATGACCACACGGGCCGAGGCGTTGCCGAACATGCCGCCCAGCATCTCCTTCAGCTCCTTCTTGGCCTCGTCGAGCGTGGGCAGAATCAGCACGCCCTTGCCGGCACAGAGTCCGTCGGCTTTCAGCACATAGGGGGCCTTGAGGGTCTCCAGGAAAGCCAGTCCCTCGTTGAGGGTCGTGCCGTCAAAAGTATGGTAGGCCGCCGTCGGGATGTTGTGGCGCTGCATGAATCCCTTGGCAAAGTCCTTGGAACCTTCGAGCACAGCGCCTGCCTTCGACGGACCGATAACCGCGATATGGCGG
>CALGHW010000285.1 GCA_937916075.1 uncultured Prevotella sp. | reverse complement strand
AGCTCAAAAATATGAGGCTCAAATCATACCAATTTATTTTTTCATCGTCACTTACCCGCTGCTTTTTAATCGCCTCAAGTTGAGGCTTTTTTTCTTGAAATGTGGCTTTCTGTGTGAAAAATGACAGAAGGTTTTGACAGTTCGTTGGATTTTCTGTATATTTGCATCGAAAAATAGGATAGTTTAAAATCTTCTAAAAATAAGGAAATGAAAAATCTGTTTCAATTTTTGATGGCTGCGCTTTTTGCTGTCGCCATCGTGTCATGTGGCGGAGACGATGATGCCACAGGTGGAGAATCTGGTGGACAGGATGGCGCTTGCTCGCTGACCTGCCAGGTGGATGTGGAGAGTGTTTACAATGAGTTTGGCATCAAGGATGAGGCCACGCGGAAAATCAGCCAGGGCTTCTCGGTGGGTGTCATGCAGTATCTGTACAATTCGGCGGGCGTGTGTGTGAAAAGTTCCAGTGCGTCACAGCGCGACTGGAAGGAGGCCAACTTCCATTACCAAGTGCCCGAAGGGCAGTACTTCCTGGTCACGGTGGTCTCGTTGATGACCAACAGCAAGGATTTTGCTTATTACAAAATGGCTTATACCGACCGGCTGAGCGATGTGTATGTGGGGCCTACTCAGAAAATGCTCCATTCTCCCTTTGTGTTGGGCGCGAGCACACAGAGCGTCTCCGTGTCCGGCAGCGCCGAGGTGAAGGTCACGCCCAAGGCTGTGGGTGCCCTGCTCAGGCTCAACTACTATGATTTCAACCAGAGCACACACGTAACCTTGGGACTTTATAATAAGGAAAACGGTGAGAAGTTCAGGCTTTCTCCCTCGTATCAGGGTAGCAGGCGTTTTGAAATCAATAGCAATAATAATTATATCACACCTCGCTTCGAGGTGAAAAACACATCAGCCAGCACGCTTACGGGCGATTGCTATCTGTTGCAGCCGTCTACTAATTGCGGATTCTATGTGATAGAGAAGGAAAATGTGGGCAAGGGTATCTATAAAGGGACTTCGTCTGTGTCGTTCACGCTGGAGGATGGAAAAACCTATTATGGCGGCTGCCGCTACAGCGACGAAAGTTTTTATTTGGACGACAAAGCTGGGGCTGGCTTTAACCATAGGTACAGTAATGGTGTGACCCCCACACCGACCTCAGACCTCCTGCCCAACCTGTATCTCACGTGGGGCGGCAGCGTGTCGAGCGTGCAGTCGTTCATGAGGGGATACACCCTCATTGGGGAGAGTTCTTCTTACTTGGCATACGCAGGGCGGCAGTCGGAAAAGGAGATAGACTATGTGTTCTCTTCGGCCACCACCGGCTTGTATCAGACACAGGTATGGTATGAGAAGAGCCGCGTGTCACAGGCCGACCTCAAGGCATGCCTGTCTGAGAAATACACCTATTCGGGCACCTATTCGGGCACTGTGGTCTATGCCTCTTCCGACGGCAATACGGTGGTGGGGCTGGAGCCTTACGATACCTATTGGGTGGTGTTGTTTGTAGACAGGAATGCCCTGAGCAGCTCTTCCGCCAAGCCGACGACGCGTTGCGCTGCCGCGCGGAATGATGAAGTCCTGTCTAAGGTGGCCAGCCGGATGCCTCGTAACACAGGCTTTTTCGAGTGTAAGATGAAGGCCCGGTAGCATCATCATGTCCTTGCGGCAAGAGGCCCGAACCATATTCAAGATGGTTCGGGCCTCTTTGTCTTTGCCAGTCAAGGGCCATAAAAGTGGCGCTATCCTGATGAAGCGTGGACAAAAATGGCTACCTTTGCACAGAAATAATCACAAGAGATGGCATTATCCAATATCGAAAAACATTACAACAAGCATCCCGAAGACCTGCGCCTGTTGCGCAGACACGGTATCGTAGAGTTTGAAACCACCATGCATCACCTGCACCGGTTTCTGCGGCCCGGTTCCATCCTGCTCGACATCGGTGCGGGCACCGGGCGTTACACCTCGGCGCTCATGGCCGAAGGCTATCCGGTGAAGGCCGTCGAGCTGGTGCGCCGCAATATCGAGGTGTTTCTCAAGCGTGAGCCTGCGGCCGATGTGGTGCAGGGCGACGCGCGCAGCATGCCGTTTATCCCCACCGCCACGGCCGACATCACCCTCCTGCTCGGCCCGCTTTATCATCTGATTGGCGACGGGGAAAAGCTGAAGGCCCTGCGAGAGGCCAAGCGCGTGACCAAGCCCGGCGGACTGATTTTTGTGGCCTACCTGATGAACGAATACAGCATCCTTTCCTATTGCTTTGACAAGGACAGGATAGGGGGCTTGCTGGAGCGTGGGGCCGTGGACCGTCACTTCCACATACAGGCACAGCCCGACGAACTGTATGACTATGTGCGCATGGACGACATCGACCGCCTGGACCAGGCGGCGGGGCTGGAGCGCGTGACGGTATTTTCGCCCGACGGGGCGGCCGATTACATGCGCACACGGCTCAACCGCATGAGCGACGAGACCTTCGCCCACTTCATCGAATACCAGAAGAGCATCTCCGAGCGCGCCGACCTGATCGGTGCCGGCAGCCATGTGGTGGATGTGGTGCGAGCAAAAAGTGCGGATAACTTAACGGCGTGTGGATAAAAATGCCTATCTTTGTTTTCTGATTGTGAATACCAATAACGAATACCAATAACCTAAGACAATATGATGGAAAGCAAGATACCTGCCGAGTGGAACAAGTTTTATCTGAAAGACGTGTCGTTTGTCAACCTCATGACGCGCCGCATCTTCAACGTGCTCATCGTGGCCAACCCCTATGACGCCTTCATGCTGGAGGACGACGGCCGGGTGGACGAGAAAATCTTTGACGAGTATATGGACCTCGGACTGCGCTATCCGCCCACGTTCACCCAGGTGAGCACCACCGAGGAGGCCAACGAGGTGCTCCGCACCACCGACATCGACCTCGTCATCTGTATGCCGGGCAACGCCGACAACGACGCCTTCGACGTGGCGCGCGCCGTCAAGGCCGACTCGCCCGACATACCCTGCGTGGTGCTGACACCCTTTTCCCACGGCATCACCCGCCGGATGCAGAATGAGGACCTCTCCATGTTTGACTACGTGTTCTGCTGGCTGGGCAACACCAACCTCATCCTCTCCATCATCAAGCTGATAGAGGACAAGATGAACCTGGAGCACGACATACGCGAGGCCGGTGTCCAGATGATACTCCTCGTGGAGGACAGCATCCGCTTCTACTCCTCCATCCTGCCCAACCTCTACAACTATATCCTGCTGCAGAGCAAGCGCTTCTCCACCGAGGCCCTCAACCCCCACGCCGCCGCCCAGCGCAAGCGCGGACGTCCCAAGGTGGTGCTGGCCCGCAGCTATGAGGAAGCCATGGCGCTGTATGCGAAGTATGCCGACAACACGCTGGGTGTCATCAGCGACGCCCGCTATCCCAAGGACGGGCAGGTGGACGCTGAGGCCGGCCTGAAGCTGCTCCGCGCAATACGCCGCCACGACGAGTTTGTGCCGCTCATCCTCCAAAGCGCCGAGCCCGAAAACCGGGCCAAGGCCGAGGCCGAGGGTTTCCGCTTTGTGGACAAGAACTCCAAGAAGATGAACATCGACCTCCACAAAATCATGGAGGAGCACATGGGTTTTGGCGACTTCATCTTCCGCGACCCTGCCACCCGCGAGGAAATCATGCGCATCCACTCGCTCAAGGAGTTGCAGGACAATATCTTCAAGATACCCAACGACTCCATGCTCTACCACATCCGCCGCAACCACATGAGCCGTTGGCTCTGTGCCCGGGCCATCTTTCCCGTGTCGGCCTTCCTGAAGCACGTCACCTGGACCAAGCTTCAGGATATCGACGCCCACCGGCAGATAATCTTCGACGCCATCGTGCAGTACCGCAGGATGAAGAACATCGGTATCGTGGCCGTGTTCGACCGTGGCAAGTTTGACGCCTATGGCCACTTTGCCCGTATCGGCGACGGGTCGCTCGGCGGCAAGGGCCGTGGCCTGGCCTTTCTCGACAATATCATCAAGCGCCATCCCGAGCTGCAGCGGTTTGAGGGAGCCACTGTGTCCATCCCGAAGACCCTCGTGCTCTGCACCGACATCTTCGACGAGTTTATGGACAAGAACAACCTCTACCAGATAGCCCTCAGCGACGCCTCGGACGAGGAGATACTCAGCCACTTCATGAAGGCCCAGTTGCCCGACTCGCTGATAGCCGATTTCTTCACCTTCTTCGACGCCGTGAAGGCCCCCATCGCCATCCGCTCGTCGTCCTTGCTCGAGGACAGCCACTACCAGCCCTTTGCCGGCATCTATTCCACCTATATGATACCCTATCTGGACGACAAGTATGAGATGCTCCGCATGCTGGCCTGTGCCATCAAGGGCGTGTATGCCTCCGTGTATTACCATGACTCCAAGGCCTACATGACCGCCACCAGCAATGTGATAGACCAGGAGAAAATGGCGGTCATCCTCCAGGAGGTGGTGGGCAAGACCTATGGCGACCACTATTATCCCAACTTCAGCGGCGTGCTCCGCTCGCTCAACTATTATCCGATAGGCGACGAGAAGGCAGAGGAGGGTATAGCCAGCCTGGCCCTGGGACTGGGCAAGTATATCGTGGACGGCGGGCAGACGCTCCGCGTCAGTCCGTATCATCCCCGCCAGGTGCTCCAGACCAGCGAGATGGAGATGGCCCTGCGTGACACGCAGACCCGCTTCTATGCGCTTGACATGAAACACACGGGCGAGGACTTCAAGGTGGACGACGGATTCAACATCCTGAACCTCCGCATCAAGGAGGCCGACAAGGACGGTTCGCTCCATTTCATCGCCTCCACCTTCGACCCCTACGACCAGGTTATCCGCGACGGCCTGTATGAGGGTGGCCGCAAGGTCATCACCTTTGCCGGTGTGTTGCAGCACGATGTGTTCCCCCTGCCCGAACTGCTCCAGGATGTGCAGAAGCTCGGGGCCGAGGAGATGCGCCGTCCGGTGGAGATAGAGTTTGCCTGCAATCTCGACCCCGACCGCAGCGGAGAGCTGTACCTCCTCCAGATACGTCCCATCGTGGACAGCAAACAGCAGCTGGACGAAGACCTCAGCGCCATTCCCGACGATGAGTGCCTGCTCCGTTCCCACAACTCGCTGGGCCACGGCGTGAGTGACGATGTGGTGGATGTGGTCTATGTCAAGACCGACGACAACTTCACGGCCTCCAACAATCCCGCCATCGCCCGCGACATCGAGACCCTCAACCGCCAGTTTCTGGCCGACGGCAAAAACTATGTCTTGATAGGTCCCGGCCGCTGGGGGTCCAGCGACTATTGGCTGGGCATACCCGTGAAGTGGCCCCATATCTCCGCTGCCCGTGTCATCGTGGAGGCCGGACTGAAAAACTATCATGTAGACCCCAGCCAGGGCACCCATTTCTTCCAGAATCTCACCTCCTTTGGCGTGGGCTATTTCACTGTCAACACCTACACCGGTGACGGCATCTTCCGTAAGGACATTCTTGACGCCATGCCTGCCGTGGCCGAGACTCAGTATGTGCGCCACGTCCGCTTCGACCGTCCGCTCCGCGTCATGATGGACGGCATGAAGCAAGAAGGTGTGGTGCTGATGTAAAAACGCTAACCTACTTTATCATATAACCAAGACTAAAGCAACAAAACGAAATGAGAAAATTGTTATCCTTGGGCCTCTGTGCGCTGTCGGCAGCCGCGGCCATGGCCCAGACGCCGGCTTTCCCCGAGGCGGAAGGCTTTGGCAAGTATACCTCGGGAGGCCGGGG
>CALGHW010000284.1 GCA_937916075.1 uncultured Prevotella sp. | reverse complement strand
GGATTTCCTGGAGCAAGAAGGCGTCTTCGTTGAGCACACCTTTCGCTATTTGCATATGGCGCTTGAAGGTAGTGCCCGGCGCATCCTGATGCTTCATCACAGCAGCAAAGACGAAGGTGCTCACGAATGGGATGCTCAGCGAGTAAGCCACCGTCTTGTCGTGCTCCTCGAAGGAATACTCATAAATATTCAGGCCAAGCTTCTGGTAGAGGTCCTTGAAGAAGATGCGCCCCATGTAGTCGCCCTCGGTAATGATGATGGCATTCTCCTCGCTCAACTGGTTGAGATTGGCGAAAGTGGGGCCAAACATCGGATGCGTGCTGACATAAGGGTGTCCACTCTGCTCGTAGAAGTCCTTCAGTCCCGTCTTCACGGACGAGATATCGCTGATAATACAGTCGTCGGGCAGATAAGGCAGCACCTCCTTGAAGGCAGAGATTGTATATTTCACTGTAACGGCATTGATGACCAGTTCAGGATTGAAGTCCTTTACCTCGTCCAGGGTGGTAAGCCGCTGGCAGTTATAAGTAAACCGCATCCGCTGGGGGTCTTTTTCATAGACGGCGGTTTCATGTTCGAAGCTGAGCAGGTCAAGGAAGAAACTTCCCATTTTTCCTGCCCCCATAACTAATATCCTCATTTTTCTCTCGTATATTTCTCTTTATAAGTAGGCGTTTAAAATTTTTTTGTTAGATTCACGGATGCGATCCATTTGGAGCATCAACTCAAATACCTGCGACAATACCTTTTAAGAAAAGGAGAGGAGCGCGACAGACACACACCAATAGTTGCTCCATGTCCTTGCGCTCCCCCGCTTTTCTCCTTTATTTCTAATTTTGGTTGATGATTTCCATCTGCTGGCGCACAGACTCCTCGTGAATATTCTCAAATACCTTAGCCACAAACTCGGGACTCATGCCACACAAGGCACCCTGTGCACCGCGCTTGTCGAGAATCTCACTGTAGCGAGCCGACTGGAGCACGGTCATGTTGTGCTCCTTCTTATACTGTCCTATCTCCCGGCACACCCGCATACGCTTGGACAGAAGGTCCATGAGTTGGTTGTCGAGGTCGTCTATCTGCTTGCGCAACTGGGTTATGCCTTCGGTGGTGCAGGTCTCACTGCGCACCACGAGCACATCAGGAGTGACCTGCTGCTTGGCGTCGCTCCAAGCCTCGTCGGGGGCACAGTGGCTCTCCACGATGAGTCCGTCGAAGCCCAGGTCCATGGCCTGCTGGCAGAGAGGTGCTATCAGCTCACGGCGTCCGCCGATATGACTGGGGTCACAGATGATAGGTAAATTGGGGATGCGTCGGTGCAACTCGATGGGAATCTGCCACATCGGCATATTGCGGTATATCTTCTTGTCGTAGCTGGAGAAGCCGCGGTGGATGGCTGCCATACGCTTTACGCCGGCCTGGTTGATGCGCTCCATGGCTCCAATCCAAAGCTCGAGGTCTGGGTTGACGGGGTTTTTCACAAATACCGGTACGTCTACTCCTCTCAGGGCGTCGGCCAGAGCCTGCATGGCAAAGGGATTGGCTGATGTGCGTGCGCCCACCCAGAGGATGTCGATACCATATTTCAGAGCCAGCTCCACATGTTCCGGAGTGGCCACTTCGGTCGAAACAAGCATGCCCGTCTCTTTTTTCACCTCCTGCATCCAGGGCAGTGCCTTCTCGCCATTGCCTTCAAAGCCTCCTGGCTTGGTGCGAGGCTTCCAGGTTCCGGCACGGAAGTTGTGGCAGCCCTTTTGGGCCAACTGGCGCGCTGTGGTCATTACCTGCTCTTCGGTTTCGGCCGAGCAAGGGCCGGCTATCACGAAGGGGCGTTCGTTGTCACTGGGTATGTTCAAGGGTTCAAGTTCGAGTTCTAAGTCCATAGTCTGTTATTTTTTATGTTTCACATTTTATATTTTCATTCTTCACTCTTCATTTTAAAAATCCAGGCGTTGTATTCTCTGGAGTGCCTCTTCGAGCTTTTCGTCCTTGGCACACAGCGAGATGCGCACATAGCGCTGTCCGTTGGAACCAAAGATAAAGCCTGGCGTGATAAATACCCTCGCCTCGTGGAGCACGCGCTCGGTGAGCTGTTCGGCATCCTGGTAGCCATCGGGTATCTTGCCCCAAAGGAACATGCCCACCTGCGCCGGGTCGAAGGTACAGCCCATGGCCTGCATGATTTGCTCGGCATACTTGCGGCGGCGGGCGTAAGTCTCGATATTGGCCTGCCGGTGCCACTGGTCGTCGTTGGCATAAGCCTCTGCGGCGGCCAACTGGATGCCCCGGAATGTACCGCTGTCGATATTGCTCTTGATTTTCAGGATCCAACTGATAAAGGTGGCATTGGTGGCACACATGCCCACGCGCCAGCCCGGCATATTATGGCTCTTACTCATCGAGTTAAACTCGATACAGCAATCTTTGGCTCCGGGCACTTGGAGCAGCGACATGGGACGCTCGTTGAGGATAAAGGAGTAAGGATTGTCGTTGACCACGACAAGGTGGTGACGACGAGCGAAGTCCACCAGCCGCTCGTAAGTCTCACGGCGTGCGTCGCCTCCAGTGGGCATATTTGGATAGTTGGTCCACATGAGCTTCACGCGGCTGAGGTCCATCCGTTCCAGTGCGTCGAAGTCGGGCTGCCATCCGTTGTCTGCAAGCAGGTCATAGTTAACCACCTTTGCGCCCAGAATCTTGCTCAGCGAGGTATAGGTGGGATAGCCCGGATTGGGCACAAGCACCTCCTCGCCAGGGTTGACAAAGGCCAGCGTGACATGAAGGATGCCTTCCTTGGAGCCGATGAGCGGCTGTATCTCCGTGGCGGGGTCAAGGTCCACGCCGTACCACCGGCGGTAGAATCCGGCCATGGCTTTTCGCAGTTCGGGTGTGCCCATCGTGGGCTGGTAGCCGTGTGCGTCGGGACACCGGGCCACCTCGCAGAGTTTGTCTATGGTCTGCTGTGAGGGCGGCATGTCGGGACTGCCGATGGCCAGACTGATGATATCCTTTCCCTGGGCGTTAAGCTGCGCCACCTCCTTGAGCTTTCGGCTGAAGTAATACTCGCGAGAGGCGGTCGGCAGGCTGTATGGGTGTGTTAAGCTGACTGTTTTCCATTTTGATACTCTCCTAATATTTTTAGTTCTTTTGTGAGTGGCATGATTGCGTCGATACATTGTCGGTAGCGGGTGATGTTGTCATAGGTGACATCCACGTAGAAGAGGTATTCCCACTCGTGGCCGATAACTGGCAACGACTGTATCTTGGTGAGGTTGATGTCGTAGAATGAGAGGACGCTGAGCACATGTGAGAGCGATCCGGCCTTATGGTCCAGGGAGAAGACCAGACTCGACTTGTCCGACTCGTTGAGCGCCCGCATCATGTCGGCCTTGGCCGGATTGGACACGACGAGAAACCGCGTGTAGTTGTGCTTGTTGTCCTCGATATGGTCCTCGAGCACCTTCAATCCGTAAAGCCGGGCGGCGGCGGCACTGCAGATGGCTGCCTGGTGGCGCAACTGCCCCTCGGCTATGAGCTTGGCGCTGCCGGCCGTGTCCTCGCCTTCCACGGCCTTGAGTGCGGGATGGGTAGCCAGGAATCCACGGCACTGCATCAGGGCCACGGGATGCGAGTGTACCTCGGTCAGGGTGTCCCAGTCGTCGTCGGGCAGACAGCAGATGCAGTGCTCGATGTGGAGCTTGTGCTCGCCGACGATGGTATTCTCGATGGCCAGCATGCCGATGACGGTGGGGTCTTGCTGCATTTGGGCAAACACGTCCTCAAAGGTAGCACAACAGATGAGTTGTATCTGTTCACCCTCGAAGTATTGGTGGGCGGCAATGTCGTGGAACGACCCTACCAGACCCTGTATCGCTATTCTTTTCATTCTTCTTGTCTTTTTGTTGCTCCAGGGAGCCGCTCTTACGAAAAGTCCCGCCTCATTGTTAATGAATGAAGCGGGACCTTGAACGTAAATATCTCTTTAAGATGATTTATCTCTCTGTCTATAAGTTGAACTCTACACGCAACTTCCCGCTTCACATTGCCATGCAAAGTAGTAATAAAAGCTGTTAAAGTATGCGTATAGGTTGTTCATGATTCTTGTTGTTATTTTATTGTTTATGCTGCAAAAGTATAACTTTTATTTTAATTATACAAATAATTTGATAGTTTTTTTCTGTTTATCATTCATTTTTGCTATTCACCCGACTATTCGAACACACCGAAGGCATCATTGTTTTTGTAGGCTTGTCTCACCTTGTCTGCCACGCTTCCCTCATCCTGTCCCGGAGCCTGGGCCTGCAGCTCGTCGGCATAGTCAGCGTCGGCCTTGGCGCCTGCGGTATCGCCCGCAGCGTCCCTGAGAGACGAACGCTCCCGATA
>CALGHW010000283.1 GCA_937916075.1 uncultured Prevotella sp. | reverse complement strand
GTTGAAGGGCAGATGCTTGTCGGAGAAGTTGGCCAGCCGATAGAAGAAGTTGGAGTTGCACCCACCGAAATGGATGGGCACCACGTCGCGCTGATACTGCACGCTCTTGGTGATGAACGTTTTCTTCCAGGCAATGTCACGGATAGTGCCGTCGGGCTGCCGGCGCGAGCAGATGCCGGCCGGAAACATGAGCATGTGGTTGTCGCTTTGGAATCCGGCCTCAACCATGGCCGGGAAGTGGCGGCTCTGGTTGCCTGTCTTGTTGATGGGGATACAGAGCGGAGCCAGTCCGGGCAGGTTCATCAGCAGGTCGTTGACAAGATAACGGAAACGGCTGTCGTAATGGCGGCCTATGAGCGCGCCCAAGGCCACACCGTCCTCACCGCCCAGGGGATGGTTGCTGACAAAGGTATAAAGCCGGCCGTCGTTCTTGTCGGGCAGATTCTCACGGCCCACCACCTGAAGGGTCATGTCAAGATAGCGCACACACTCCTCCAGCCAGTCGGTGCCTATAAGGTGACGGCTCTCCCAAAGATATTTGTTCACCTCGTCCTGATGGATGATGTGCTTGAGCCACGACACCAGCGGCCGAGGCACGAACTTCACCTTCGCTCCCATCTTGGAACGGAGTATTTGGTCAATGTCAATGGTTTTTTCTGTTATTTCATTCATCTCTCCGTGAATACTACTAACAGTTTGCAAAAGTAACGGAAAACTTTTAAAGTTTACACAATTCAAGCGTGAAAATAGTCAAAAAGGTTAAAATAATCATATTTTCATCGGATTTGAAGTCACTTTGTCACAGCATGTCTCCACCAATGCCGCCAAACGAGCGGGACAGCCGTCTCCCGCTGGGTACCACCGGTATTTGCATTCTGGACAAGAAAAAAGCGGAAGCGCGGAACCCCGCCCCGAATTGACACGGGGCTGTATGTTCTGCGCTTCCGCACTGACAGTGCCGACAGTCAAGCCGCCGGCAAGAGGTACGAGTTGATATCAGCGGATGATGATCTTGCGGCCGTCTACCACATAGATGCCCTTACGCAAGCCACGGAGCGACTCTCCGGCCAGCTGTCCGTCCAGACGGTATACACGGCCGCCTTGCTTCAGCGTTGCTGCGGCGGGGAGGCTGCGCACGGTCAAGGTCACATCGTCGCCCAGGTCGAGCACCACACTGTCCTGACGGTCCATGCTGTCGGGCACCAGGATAAAGGCGTGCATACCTGGGAAGAGGTCTGCGCTGTCGGACGGCACCTGGGTCTTGCCATCGGCAGTGACGGTCAGCACGGTACTGTCAGACGGCAGCAAGAAACGGCCGTACACGCCGACGAACTGGTATTCCGTCACCGAGTCGGGCCATTCCACCTCAGCGCTTTGGGTAATGTCCACATTTTTGAAGGCCATGTCTTTCACACTCTTCTCCGACTTGACCAGATAAGCCTTACCGGCCTCGATACTGTCGGCCGAAGCGAAGTGGAGGGTGTTGCCCTCGGCACCGGCATAAGTGCGGAGCTGGGTATTCTCTCCGAAGAGTTCCCTTACGGTCTCACCACTGATGGAGAAAGGCACACAGAAAGTGTTCCACACGGCCGAGTCGAGCGTACAGGTCACATCAACATTGACATTCGAGACCTGCTCAAAGTAGTTGACAGAGTCTTCCGACAACGTGTAGCAGTCAACCAATCCGAGATACTTCAGGCGGAAATTGTCGAAGATAACCCAACTGCGCTCAGCCTGCAAGGTATCACAACGGACACCGAAATGAAGAGTGCCGTCGGTCACTTTGACATGGAGCGACGTGCGGTAGTGGCCCTCGTCGACAGCCTTCTTGAAGCCCTGCATGGAGTTGGCGTAGTATACGCCTTCCTCGCCGGCAGGTGTCCAGTCGGCATTATAGCCTTCCTCGCCCGACGGGGTTGTCATGTAGCTGTCATAAACAGAATGTAGTTTGGCCTGCTGACCGTTGGCATACAGATAAGCGTTAATCTGCTCTGTGCCATTCTCATGCTGTTCGTAGGCCGTGGCATTATCGGCCACCCGCTGCATGGCCTGCACGGAGAGCTCATAATATCCATCGGGTATCTCGGTGATGGTCTGGCCGACATTGAAGGTAGTCTCGTAAGCCTCGGCATTCTGATAGTCGGGGCTCACGGCCAAGCCGGTGCCTTCCAGTCCTTGCCAGCCGTCGGTGCCCTGGCTGAATGAAGGGTTGGCCACCACGTCGGCCGTCACGTCGCGTCCCGGGGTGACGCCACTCTTGAAGACATACTCCAAGAGTTTCCTCAGCTGGGCCATATAGTCCTTCAGTGTGGGTGTGGTGTACGTACAGTTGCGGTACAGGTTCTTGATGCTGACAGGATAGTCGGTGGTCTTACCGTCAAGGAAGGCTTTCAGTTCCACCAACCGGGGATAGGTTTCCTCATCCATGCCAGCTATCTTCGCCATCACTTCCTGATAGAGCAAGGACAGTTCCTGGTAGGCAGCCACATTTTCCTTGATGTCATTCCAACTCTCGGACAGGCGGCTCATCACATAGTTGATGTCGTCCTCATCGGCCGAATGGCGCTCTATCAGCATCTGGCCCGTTGTGATGGCGTTCAGCAGCGAGTCCTTCACCGCAGCATTACATTTGTCGTCACTGGTCAGTGTGGCCAGTGAGTCCTGATACTGGGCGACGGCCTTGTCGAGGTCTATCAGCGACAGGCTGCCTTCACCGAGGTATTCTATCTGGACATTGCTGATGAATATCCAGTTGCAGTTGGTACCGCTGGTTTCAAGCTCTACCGAGAGCTTGCCGTCATCGCCCACGATGACGAGGACGGTTTTGCGGATGGCCTTGTTGTGCAGACTGGCCACAGGCTCGGAGGCACTCTTCTCGGAAGCCAGCACGGAGAAGGTCACGCCGTGGTATCCGTCCACATTGTTGGTCAAATTGGTGGTGATGTTGGCCAGGAGGTCGGCACTCACGCGATAGATACCTTTAGGCATATTCTCCACCGTCTGCGAGAGCTTGCTGTTGCTCAGTCCCACGACACCTGCCGACGCGCGGTAGCGCTGGATATAGTCGGTCACGACAAAGGTGCCGTCCTCGCTCTGATAGTTGCCAGAGGCATGCTCCCATTCATTTTTTTTGCCTATAGAGTTTTTGTCGGCCACGGCCGTCCATCCGTCGAGCGACGTACAGGCTGCATTCTTCAAACTGTCAGATACATAAGCAGGATGGGAAACGGTGGCTTCCCCGGTACTCACATGGCTGACAACACCATACAAAGACACGACAGGCCGTACGGACGGCTCCACACAGAAGGCGTTTGCCTCAGAAGCGCTCATCGCAGCGGCCAAGGCAACAACAGAGAAGAGAAGTCTCTTTTTCATTTAAAATGCTATTGTTAATATTAAAAAAGTTTTTACGATTTTTGTCTTAATCTGTTATCAAACAATCTTTTGAGAATTGCAAAGGTACTATTTTTCCCATACGTCCACAACGTTTTCTCTCCTCATTTTGGGCTTATTAACAGTTTTGAAGCGAAATAAGACTTCCCTTCCGACCTATCGGACGAATATCAAGGCCTCGCCTGTCGGTCTGCGTCCCATCAAAGACCGCATCATCCACGCCACAAGAATCCGGCAAGCCCAAGGAAGCATCGCCAACGAATCCATATCCGCAAGAAAAAGCCCCAATGCAACAAAAATGTGGGGGAATGTGGGGGAATGTGGGGGAAAATGTGTACCTTTGGGACCGCAATTCCTATTAAGATGTACGTATGCGATTTTTAGGCAATATGGAAGCCAAAATCGATGCGAAGGGACGGGTTTTCCTTCCCGCCGCATTTCGGAAACTCTTGCTGTCCGGACAGCAAGAGGGGCTTGTCATGCGCAAAGACGTATATCAACCTTGTCTGGTGCTCTATCCTGACAGCGTGTGGAACGAGCAAATGGACACTCTGCGCAGCCGACTCAACCGGTGGGACAGGACCCAACAGCAAGTATACCGGCAATTCGTGTCGGAAGTGGAGGCCGTCAGCCTCGACACCAATGGACGGCTGCTGATACCCAAGCGGCTGCTGAAGCAAGCAGACATCCGCCAAAGCGTGAGATTTGTCGGAATGGGCGACACCATTGAGATATGGGCCTGCGAACAGACCGAACAGCCCTTCATGGACCAAGACACCTTCGGACAGGCAATAGGAGAACTGATGAAAACAGAAAACACGACAAGATGATTATAACAGCAAAAACATATCATGTGCCCGTGCTGCTCAAAGAGAGCGTGGACGGACTCAACATCAAGCCCGGAGGCATCTATGTGGACGTGACTTTCGGGGGCGGCGGCCACAGCCGCGAGATACTGTCACGCCTTGAAGGCCAGGCCCACCTGTACAGCTTCGACCAAGACGCCGACGCAGAACAGAACATACAGGGCGGCACCGACACCAGCCGGTTTACCTTTGTCCGCAGCAACTTCCGCTATCTGAAAAACTGGATGCGGTATTACGGCGTGGACCATATCGACGGACTGCTGGCCGACCTCGGTGTGTCGAGCCACCACTTTGACGACGAGACGCGCGGCTTCTCCTTCCGCTTTGACGCCCCTCTGGACATGCGAATGAACAAGCGGGCCGGCATGACTGCCGCCGACATCGTGAACAGCTACGACGAGGAAGCACTGGCCAACGTGTTCTATCTCTACGGAGAACTGAAGAACTCACGGCGCATCGCGGCCTCACTGGCCAAGGCCCGCAGCGAGAAGCGGATAGAGACCACACAGGATTTTCTGGCCGTGGTGGAAAAGCTCTTCCCAAGGGAACGCGAGAAGAAAGACATGGCCCGACTGTTTCAGGCACTGCGCATCGAGGTAAACCACGAGATGGACGCCTTGCGCGAGATGCTGAAAGCCGCCGAAGAGCTGCTGGCTCCCGGCGGGCGCCTGTCGGTCATCACCTATCACTCGCTGGAAGACCGCATCGTGAAGAACATCATGAAGACGGGCAACCCGGAAGGCAAGCTGCAACAGGATTTCTTCGGACGCATCGACTGTCCGTTCAAGGCGGTGAACAAGGTGACCATACCCGACCGGGACGAGCAGGAGCGCAACCCGAGAAGCAGGAGCGCCAAACTGCGCATCGCCGAAAAGAAAGAGAACGAAAGATAACTGACAGACACAGATGAAAGAAGAACATAAGGAATCGCAGGAATCGCCCAAAGACGAGATTTCTGAAGCACTGAAAGCTGGAGCCAAAGAGGCCGAAAGCAAAATTGAATCGGCCCTCAAGAAAATCAAGGCAAACGTGACAGAGGATGACCCCAA
>CALGHW010000282.1 GCA_937916075.1 uncultured Prevotella sp. | reverse complement strand
CCAGGCTCTAGGCAACACAGTGGTGGTGGTGGAGCACGACGAGGAAATCATGCGCGCCGCTGACTACTTGATAGATGTCGGTCCGGACGCCGGACGACTGGGCGGACGCATCGTGTTTGAGGGTGACGTGAGCCATATCAACGAGACCGCCCTGACCCAATACCCAGAAAGCTACACCGTGAAGTATTTGCTGGGGGCCGAGACTATCCCGGTACCGAAAGGACGCCGCAAGTGGAACATGAGCAACCAGATTAAGGGGGCCAGGATGAACAACCTCTGCGGGGTGGACGTGACCATCCCGCTCAATGTGCTCACAGTGGTCACAGGCGTGAGCGGATCGGGCAAGTCGAGCCTGATCAAGGGCATCCTCTACCCTGCCCTGAAACGCCATCTCGGCGAGGTGTTCGACGCGCCCGGCGAGTATGCCTCGCTCGAAGGAGACATCACGGCCGTAAAGCATGTGGAATTTGTAGACCAAAACCCCATCGGCAAGAGCACCCGCTCCAATCCGGCCACTTATGTCAAGGCATACGACGCCATCCGCGACCTGTTTGCCCAACAGCCCCTATCCAAACAAATGGGATTCACATCGCAATACTTCTCGTTCAACACTGAGGGCGGACGCTGCGAGGAATGTAAGGGTGCCGGAGTCATCACGGTGGAGATGCAGTTTATGGCCGACCTATTGCTCACCTGCGACAGTTGCCACGGCCACCGCTTCAAGAAAGACATCCTCGAAGTGCGCTATGAAGGCAAGAATATCGACGATGTGCTCAACATGACCATCAGCGAGGCCATCCAGTTTTTCACAGAGCACAAACAAGACCTCATCGTGCGCCGGCTGAAGCCCCTAGAGGCCGTAGGACTGGGATATATCAAGTTGGGGCAAAACTCGTCTACCTTGTCGGGCGGAGAGAACCAGCGCGTCAAGCTGGCCTATTTCATCGGACAGGAGCGACAGGAACCTACCCTGTTTATCTTTGACGAACCGACCACCGGACTTCACTTCCACGACATCCGCCGACTGATGTCGGCCTTCGACGCCTTGATAGAACGGGGCCACACCATTGTGGTCATTGAGCATAACATGGATGTCATCAAGTGCGCTGACTATGTGATAGATATGGGACCGGACGGAGGCGACCGCGGAGGGCGCCTGGTAGTGAGCGGAACGCCCGAAAAGGTGAGCGGATGCAAGGAAAGTATCACCGGAAAATATCTTAAAGAAAAACTTTATTGATAAAAATTTGGTGGAATAAAAAAAATGTAGTACCTTTGCACCCGCAAAACAGAAACAAGAGCGTTTCAAGGCCGATATGGCTCAGTTGGTAGAGCAATTCATTCGTAATGAATAGGTCCTCGGTTCGAGTCCGAGTATCGGCTCTCCGTTTGCATCAGTAGTGCAGATGGGGGCAAGAGCAAAAGCGACAATAGCTCAGTTGGTAGAGCATTGGCTTCCCAAGCCGAGGGTCGCGGGTTCGAATCCCGTTTGTCGCTC
>CALGHW010000281.1 GCA_937916075.1 uncultured Prevotella sp. | reverse complement strand
ACATACTTTGTCAGGGGGCGGGCCGACACATTGAGTAGGTCGGCATACTCCTGTACGGTATGGGTCTTATGGAAGTTTTGTTCCAGCAGCTGGCGGAAGCGCACGAAAGTTCGGTTGGCGATGTTTGTGACATACAGTTTCGGCTCTTCCTTGCGTTCTCCGCTGCGCTGTACCCTCACCAGGAAGAGGCGCACAAGATACTGCATGTAGTCCTTGTGGGCAAAAGCCCCGGTGAGCGAGTACTCCTTGTTCATTTCATTCACGAGAGTCATCAGCCGCTCTGCCTCCTCATGGCTTATCTTATAATAAGGTAACGAATCATAGGCGTTGAACACGTTGTACTTCAGAAAAATGCTCTCGCTCGACTCCTCGTCTGCCAAGAAACTGGCGTTGAAGAGAATGATGACTCCCTCGACATTTTCCGTGCCGTCAAAAGCGTGGATCTGGCCGGGTGCCACAAAGAATATCGTGTTGTCTGCGACGGGATAGTCCACGAAGTCCACGCGGTGTGTGCCTTGTCCGTGGCGGAACCAGATAATCTGGTAAAACTCATGGATGTGTGGCGCCATCGTTCCGCAGCCATTCTCATGGAAGAACTTGGGCATGAAGTGCAGCTCCAGTTCCAAGCCTGAGTGACTGTTTTCTTGTATTGAATAGGATGCGACATCCTTTTGCTTCATGTTGCGTTTCTTTTCCATTGCCTTTTGTTTGATAGACCTCTAAATGGTAGATTCTGTATTTGCGGTGGTAAAATTACAATATATTTTCCATATAGAATGGCGGTATTCGCAAATTTACCATTCTCTCACTGGAATAAGCAATGACTCTTGGTGATATAAGTATTAATTTTGCAACCGTCAAGAAAAAAAACAACATCAATTAAAAAATTAAGAAAATGGAAAACGTAAAAGCTTATCTTCAGATTACGATGAAGATCAAAGAGAGTGACCGTCCCAGTGCGGCAAAAGTGTATTTCGATTACCGTGGGCCATTCCTGAACACGATTGCCGGTGCCTTGTCAAAGGCGCTGCTGGTGCGTGACGAGGATGTTCAGGTGCTTCATGGCTTCGACAGCAAGGAGCATGCGGCTGCCTACCTGGAGTCGGAAATGTTTAAGAATGATGTAGCCAAGGGCTTGTCTCCTTATTTTCAGGCTGACCCGGAGATACGTATCTTCACGGTAGCAGGGTAGTGACTTTTTGAAAAAGTAAAGTTGACAAACTTATATATGCGATTCATTTAGAATACCTACTATATATAGGTAAGAAAAGTGCCAAAAGGTGATACCATCATGAGTGGAATCACCTTTTGGCATATATTGCGGAAAGTTTCGTTATCCGTTGTGGCGCTCCTTGAGCAAGTCGCGAATCTCCGTGAGCAGCAACTCTTCCTTAGAGGGTGCGGGAGGGGTGGGCGGTGTGGCTGGCTCTTCCTTCTTCTTGCGGGCCAGGTGGTTGATACCTTTGACCAGCAAGAACACGCAGAAGGCGATAATCAGAAAGTCGATACACGTTTGCAGGAAATTGCCATAATTGATAGTGGCGGCCTTCATCTCCTCGGCTCCCACTCGTACGGTAGGCAGCGTCACCTTGAGGTCGGTGAAGTTCACACC
>CALGHW010000280.1 GCA_937916075.1 uncultured Prevotella sp. | reverse complement strand
CGTTTCTCTCCTTGCCAAGGATGGAGCCGAATTTCTTGTGGCGGAAAACAAACATGAGGGCTATGCCGCCAATGAGATAGACCCCCAAGTTGATGCCGAGAGAAATAAGGTTGGTGTCGGAAAACATGCTTTGCCAACCGAGATTGTTGATGTCGGGTTTGACAATGAGGTCATTATACATATAGAAGCCTATGGCAGCCACCAGCCCAATAACCACATACCAAATTCTACGGGTAATGTAAGAATTGTCATTGCCACCCTTATAGGCTATTTTTGAGGCAACTAACAAAGAAAGTGCTAACGCTGCCGCGCCTACTATCGCAGCATAAACCATGGTCTCGTCTTGCAGAGACTGAAGGGCAGGAAGGGTTGTTATTCTCATATTTGTCAGTTTTTAATATTTATTGCTTTTGACATAGATAGTATAGAAAGGTGAACTCTTCATTTTGTTCACCAAATCCTGGTCTGTAAGGCACTGCTCAACGCTGGTCACTACAGAACGGTTTGTCTTGCCAGGCTGACCAAGCAAGTCGAAAGTGAACCTTGAGGAATATTTTGCGAATACATTCTGCGTTTTGGTGATGAAGAAATCAATCCTGAAATAATTGTATGGCTTGCTGTATTTCAGAAAAGAATTGTCTAAATTCATGATGTCGAAATATAGATTCATGATGCCGTGGCGTTCAAATTCCTTATGGTCAACCAGCATGAAATTTGGACAGACAGGCAACTCATCACTTACAGTGACCGATTTTTCTCCAGCGTCTTTACGAGTGTAATAGTCCATATATGCGGCATTAAGGTCATATACCTTAACGTCAACATCCGCAATCTTGTATCCGCCAAACGAGTTGCGGTCAACCTTCAATCCGCTTATCACACTGTCGCCATTAGGCAGAGTATTACCGGTTTTCTCATCAACAGCCCCCATAATGTAGTTCTCGATAGACTTCCAGTCTACAGTCCAGTCTTGTATTTCGAAATTGCCATAAGGCTCAATGCTTGCGGCAAGCAATTTGTTGGCTTTAGACGAGTTTCCTTCAGCCATGATGTTGGGATGATCTGCTGAAAGATGGAATATCTTAACATAAGGGAACTGCTCCAATGATGCGGTTTCCATAATCCTGTCATAGATATTGTTTTTCAGTCTTGTGTCTGTAAACAAGAAATAGAAACGTTTCTTGTTGTATTGCGCTCCATTGTAGGTCTCTGTATAAGGTTCTGAGACAATGAAGATGTCATGTCCTTTCAGCATCCATGTCTTAAACGCCTTGGCCAGATATGGATTGTTGGGGTTGGCTCTAGCCATTGTAGGGTTGTAGTATTCGCCATCAGTCAAGAGGGCCGCTTCCGTCTTTCCATTGGCAATCTGTTCGGCTGCGGTCTTGAGATCGGCATAATTGACTTCTGAAATGTTCAGAAGACGGTTGTATGTGTCTGCTGGCACCTCCTGCTTGATGCTATCGCCTTTTATTGAAAAATATGTCTTGGCTGCATCCACAAACGAAGGTATCAATTTGATGTAAAAAGGAGAGTTTTTCATTCCTTCTGCAATGCATGTTGAATAGTCAACATACAATGCCAAGTTGTCCCCTTCAAGCAAGTCTGGGGAATTCTGAAATGTTGCAACGTGAAAATCCTTTATGTATTTTGTGTCAATAGGTGTGGGCGTCTTTTTGCTACATGAATTAAATGTCAATAAACTAATGCCTAAGATGGTTGCAGCAAGTAGTTTTAAAGTAAATCTATCCATATCGATTTTGTTTTTTTATGTTAGGTATATGCGACTGTATCAAAGGCCGTATCTGATACACACAGACACAAAAAAAGCGTGAGTCGTCCTGTTGTCCGTCCCACACATCGAGGCTCTAGCACTGCCTATCTAAGTTGAACAGACAACGTCAGAGCCCACGCCGATATGATATACGCCCCCATAAAGAGACCTAAGTAAACAGACGCACTGTCCCCATAAGGGTACAATTCGTGCTTACAAGGTCTCCACGGGATTGATGTAATCACACCCCTGGACATCTACCGTTGGCTACGTTCAAGACTTAGATTTTTTGAATTTGCTAGATTCGATGTGTCTCAAACTTAGCGTTGAGTAAACGCCTTCAATATGTCTTGGACTATCTTCCCACCCAAGCCCGCTTCGCATAGATTTGTCTTACGACTTTACCACACTCCGCACGGCGTGAGCTATCCCAACAATGCCTTATAAGGACACGTCCATTTATGACAGGAGTGTTGGGATATTATAGTCCTTTTACAAAGGTATGTGCTTTTTCTTAAACTACAAAATAAAAACACAAAAAATCATTATTTTTTTTATCTCACATTTTTCTACATTTGTAATTTCCCACCTACTGTACTTTAATAGTGGCCGTTGACGAACAGGCGGCTTGATGACATACCGCCTGAAGCAGGGCCAAGAAGAGCCTGGCTTAGCCTGTTTTGTTGGCCACTTTAGAGCCGGTCACCAAGGTGACCGGAGTAGGCCACCAAGGTGACCGGCACGGGTCACCAAGGTGAGCGGTACCGACCACCAAGGTGACCGGCTCTAAAACTGCCCATTTTCGGGGCTAATGCCCCCTTCTTTTCCAAAGGACTCCTCATCGTCCCCTCCTTTTCCAAAGGAGGGG
>CALGHW010000279.1 GCA_937916075.1 uncultured Prevotella sp. | reverse complement strand
CCCGTCACCCAGCTTCACGTCTTCCCGTATTCAGAGCGGCCAGGAACGGCGGCTCTGAAGATACCCTATGTCGTGGATGACGTGGAGAAACGGAAACGCTGCAACCGGCTCCTGGCTCTTTCTGATGCCAAGACGCAGGCTTTTTATGCCCACTATGTGGGGACCGAGATGGAGGTGCTCTTTGAGAAGGCGCCCCAGGGCAAGGCCATGCATGGCTTTACGCCTAATTATATCCGGGTGGAACTGCCGGCTGTCCTGGCACGTCAGGAGTATGACAACCAGTTGATGAGAGTGCGCCTGGGGGATTTCAACCATGACAAGACAGCATTAAAAGCAGAGATAAATGGATAAGGTAGCAATTGTGATTCTAAACTGGAATGGAGCCAAGATGCTCCGCCAGTATTTGCCGACGGTGATGCATTACTCCAAAGGCGAGGCGACGGTCTATGTGGCCGACAATGCCTCCACGGACGGCTCGATGGATATGCTGCGCGTCGAGTTTCCTGACTGCCGTCTTATCCCGCTTGACAAAAACTGGGGCTTCGCTGAAGGGTATAACAAGGCGCTTCAGCAGGTTGAGGCCGAATATTTCGTATTGCTCAATTCTGACGTGGAAGTCACCCACCATTGGCTCACGCCTCTTGTCGAGTTTATGGACAATCACCCGGAGGTGGCCGCCTGCCAGCCTAAAATTTTGGCGGAGCATGACAAGGACAGCTTTGAGTATGCGGGTGCCTGTGGCGGACTGATTGACCGCTACGGCTATCCGTTCTGCCGCGGCCGGGTGTTTGACACGGTAGAGAAGGACAATGGACAGTATGACTACCGTCAGGAAATATTCTGGGCCACCGGAGCCGCCTTGTTGGTCCGTTCGCAGGACTACTGGGACGCGGGAGGACTGGACAAGCGCTTCTTCGCCCATAACGAAGAGATTGACCTGTGCTGGCGGCTTCGCCTAAAGGGGCGCAAAATCTATTGTATACCGGAGAGCTATGTGTATCATGTGGGAGGCGGAACGCTGCCGAAGTCTAACCCGATGAAAACATTTCTCAATTTCCGAAACAATCTGACGATGCTCTATAAGTGCTTGCCCGAGGAAGACCTGCGGCGGGTGATGGCCGTGCGCCGGGTGCTTGACTATGTGGCGGCCTTGGAGATGCTTCTCTTGAAACACGATGTGGGGGGCTTCAAGGCTGTCATGAAGGCTCGCAAAGCGTTTCGTGCGTGGAAAAAGGATTTCAGGGCCGACCGCTTGCAGATACAGCGTAACCGCAAGGTGGACCATATCCCTGAGCGTAGGCCTTATCTGCTGTTGTGGCAATATTATGTGAAAGGGCGGAAGACTTTCGCGGACTTGCCTTGACCGTGCGGCTGATAGAAGAGAGACAACACAAAAACAATACATACAAATGGGACCGAGACAAATGGCTTTTCGACAGGCGTTCGGCTATTCGCTGCCAATCATGGCGGGATACGGATTCCTGGGATTTACTTATGGCCTGTATATGCATGAGCTGGGCTTCAGCTTTTGGTATCCCATGCTGCTGGCTATTACCGTGTATGCCGGCAGCGTGGAGTTTCTGATGGGCAATATGCTGTTGGGCAGTTTTTCGCCCTTGCAGACGTTCTTGATGGTGTTGATGGTCAACGCCCGACACCTGTTTTATGGACTTTCCATGCTTGAGCGTTACAAGGGGATGGGCTGGAAGAAATTCTTCCTCGTCTTCGGAATGTCTGACGAGACCTTTGCTTTGACCAGTACGGTTGATGTGCCAAAGGGCACCGACCGGGGCTGGTTTCTCTTGTGGCTTACATGGCTTGATGAGACGTATTGGGTGGCGGGAGCTACCTTGGGCGCGCTGGCGGGCCCCCTGATAGCCTGCCGGATGAACGGACTGGAGTTTGTGCTTACCGCCATGTTTGTGGCTATCTTTACAGACAATTGGCTGAAGGAGCGCAGCCATGTGAGCTCCTTGTCGGGCTTGGTGCTTTCCGGGCTTTCTCTTTTCCTGTTTGGGCCTGATCGTTTTATCGTTCCGGCGATGGCGCTGATGCTCGTTTGGCTCACGCTGTTGCGGGGACGCCTTGAAGGGAAAGGAGGTGGAAAATGATGACGATGACACTGTCGGAGCAGGTGGTGACAGTGGTGATGGCTGTGGCCGCGACCATGATGACCCGCTTCTTGCCTTTTGTCGTGTTCCGTCCGGGTAGGCCCACGCCTCGGTATATCCTCTATTTGGGCAAGGTGTTGCCGCCTTCAGTCTTTGCGCTGTTGGTGGTTTATTGTCTTCGCAATATTGACCTGAATGGCGGATGGCCCGTAAGGGACGCCGTTTGCCAGGTTGTGGCTGTGGCAGTGACGGTCGTCGTTCATGTGTGGCGGCGCAATATGATGTGGTCCATTGCGGCGGGCACCCTTTGCTATATGTTGTTGGTGTAGATAAAAAAGGCCAAGAGCGGCATGCGGAAATTCACTTCCGCATGCCGCTCTTGGCCTTTTTATAGGGTGGGGGAAAGTCTGTTTAGAAGGTGATGGTCACCGGGCTTTCCATTTGCTTCTTCCATTCCTTGAGGTATCCCATCCATTCCTTGGCAGAGTGGTAGCCAA
>CALGHW010000278.1 GCA_937916075.1 uncultured Prevotella sp. | reverse complement strand
TATCGCCGCTGATGCGAATCTCGATGGGGTAGGGGGCGTTGTTGTAGTCCATCTGTTTCCAGCGCACATAGGCGTCAGGGAAGTATTCCGAGTATTTGTCGGCATAGTCGTCGAGCACGTCGGCCGTGGTCTCGTTGTCCCGGGTGTTGACGACAAACTGGGCGAAGTTGGTGCCGCCTATCTGTGGGGCGTAGGTCACGTTAAACCGTGGCGACCCCTGTCCGATGAAGGTGGTGACGGCTGTCACTCTCGGGTCACGTTTCAGGATGCGCTCCATGCTGTCGGCCACGGCCGCCGTCTGTCGGGCCGGGGTGCCGTTGGGCAGGTAAAACTCCACGGCAAACTGGTTGCGTTCGGCCAGCGGCATCATGCGCTGGGGCAGGTTGACCAGTGTCACGCCGCCGGCAGCCACCAGTGCCACGGCCCCGCCCACGGTCCATTTCGGGTGGGCGAAACAGCGGGCCAGCAGCCAGGCGTAGCCCGCTTGCAGGTAGTCGAGCGGCGACTGCTTCTTCTGCTCCTGCGCCTTGTCTCCGTCGCCGGCCGTCGCCTTGTTGGCGGCGGGGCGTATCAGCTTGTATTGCAGGTAAGGCGTGAGCAGGAGCGACACGCTGAGCGAGATGCTCAGGATGATGAACATGGCCCAGGGAAACGATTTCACAAAGTCGCCCATGTCGCCGCGCATGGTGAAGAGGAAGGGGAAGAAGGTGAGGCTGATGGACAGCGTGGCCGAGAGCACCGACATGAAGAACTCCCGCGGGGCGGCTATGGCGGCGTCCCACCGGCTCATGCCGTGGCTGAGCTTCTCCATATAGTTGTCGATGATGACCACCGAGTCGTCCACCACCATGCCTAAGGTGACGATGAGCGCCGCTAAGGTGACGGTGTTCAGTTCCATGCCGAAGATATAAAACAGGCCCACCGAGCAGAAGATGGTGATGGGTATCGACATGGCCGACACCTCGGCCACCCGCCTCGGCATGAGCAGTACGACCACGATGATGACGGCGATGACCGAGATGAGCAGCTCCCGGAGGAAGTTGACCACCGACTCGCCCACCACCTTGCTTTGGTCGGTGATGACATTGATGTGCACGTCGTCGGGCAGCGTCTGGCTGTAGCTGTCGATGATGCGGTGTACCTCCCGTCCCATTTTCACGATGTCGTTGCCCTTGCGCATCTCCACCGACAACAGCACACACTTGCGTCCGTTGCTGCTGATATACTTGTCCTGTTTGGGATACTCTCTGACCACTCGGGCCACGTCCTTCAGCCGGAGCGTGTGGCCTTGCGCGTCGTGGTAGACTATCTGTTGGGCCACGTCGCGCTCAGAGCAGTAGGAGTCCTGGATGTGTATGGGCGACAGCGTGCGCCCGTTGTCCACCGTGCCGCTGGGGGCGGTGAGTCCCTGGAGGCCCAGGTTGTTGATCAGGGTATAGGGGCCGATGCCGTATTGCGACAGCTTGTCCTGGTCGAGATATACCGTCACCTGCTCATTCTGCAGTCCGTAGGTGCGCAGGTTGGAGATGGCGTCGATGCGCCGCAGCTTCTCCTTGAGGTCGTCCAGATACTGCCGCAGCTCGCGGTAAGTCTTCTGGCTGCTGTCTATCGTGATGAGCAGGGCTGATGTGTCGGCGATGTCGTCCACAGCCTGCAGGGCCAGCACGCCGGCCGGCAAACTGCTTTTGAAGTTGGCCAGTCCGTGCTTGAATTTCGACCAGAAGGCGTCCTTGTCCTCCACGTTGTCGTTCAGCTCCACGTAGACGATGACCATCCCGTCCTTGCTCTTGGAGTAGGTTTTTTTCTTGTTCACCTCCTTGTAGGTGAAGATAAAGTCCTCCAGCTGTCGGGTCACGCGCTCCTCCACCTGGGCCGATGTGGCGCCGGGATAGACGGCCACCACGGCCCCCTGCCGGATGGTGAATTCGGGCATCTCCTGCTTGGGCATCCATACCAGTCCGGCGATGCCCGTGAGCACCAGCATGGTTACCAGGAGGATGACGATGTTGTGGCCGGCCATGGCCGACTCGATGAAACTCCTCTTTCTCATTTTGTCCTCACTTTCATTCCGTCACTCACTTTCTGCATTCCCTCTGTGATGACCGCGTCGCCGGGCTGGAGTCCCTGGGTCACCACGATGCCGTCGCCCATAAACTGGCCGATGGTGACATAGCGTTGGCGGGCCTTGCCGCCCTCGGCCACCCAGACAAACCGCCGGCCGTCGGTGTCCAGTTCCACGCTCTGTGCCGGCAGCACGACAGGCTGTGCTTGGCTGCCGCTGGCCTTGCCGCTGAAGGCCACGCTGCACACCATGCCCGGCAGGAGTCTGCCGTCGGGGTTGGGCGTGGTGATTTTCACGTCGTAGGTGTGCGACAGGGGGTTGGCCGCGATGCCCTTTTCGCCTACGTGTCCGGTGAGCGTCCGGTTGCCGGCCGCCTTGACGGTCAGCCGGGCCTCCTGTCCTTTCCGGATGGCGTCAATCTCGCTTTCAGGCACCGCCACTTTCACCTCCACGGCACTCACGTCCACCAGTTTGTATATCTGTTGTCCGGCGATGACGTTCATGCCCGGGTCGGCATAGCGTGCGGCGATGATGCCGGCGAAGGGTGCGCGCAGGGCGGTGTGTCCCAACTGTTCGCGGGCCATGCGCTCGGCCGCCTCGGCCTGTTGGAGCTTGCTCTCCACGTCCACCCACTGCATTTCCGAGATGACCCCCTGGGCGTGCAGGGGCTTCATGCGCCGGTAGGCGTCCTGGGCCTGTCGGAGCGTGGTGAGCGTGGCCTGGTGGGCGTCGCGCAGCGTGTTGGGCTGGATGGTGCCTATCAGTTGTCCTCTGTCCACGTGGTCGCCCTCCTGTGCTTTGAGTGTGGTCACATTGCCCGGCACCTCAAAGCTCAGCAGCGTGCCGCTCTTCTCTTCCACTGTGCCCACATAGGTCTGTCCGTCGGCCGCGGCCGACGGGCCCACCCGCGTCACGCTGACCGCTACGGGCGTCTTTGGTTGACTCTTCTTTGCGTCGGTGCAGCCGGCTGCCAGGACGGCTGTCATGACAGCGCACATCATCATCGCTATACTTTTCATCCTTTCTGTGTGTTTTGTTTTTTATCCTTGCTATGAAATACGGCTGCAAAGTTATCAGTTTTTGGCCGAATGTGTATTGTTTTATTGGATTACGTTATTAAAAAAAATAAAAGTGCTGCCGTATGCGAGTATCTGGTAGTGCTATTTTTTTTACAATGTGTCTTGTTGAAGTATCGGCAGATTTGAGTAGTCTGCCTGGTATCTCAGAGAAAGTTGCCTGATTTCTTATAGAAAGTTGCCTGATTTCTCCTCGAAAGTTGGCAACTTTCTCAAGAAGGCCATAAAAAGTAAGGAGGACATGATAAACGGCAAAGTATGAAAAATCTTGTCGTTTGTCATGTCCTCCTAAGGAGTATTTCGGTGAATGGTCAGTTTTTAGAATTTCTTTCCGTTGACCACCACGTTCTTAAACGTGCTGTTTTCGATGAGGTCTTTGCTGAGTGCCATCTTCTCGTCCTCGATGTTGCAGCGTTCGAAAGTGAAGTCCGTGAGGCGGTATTTGTCCGACTTGCCCACGTCGAAGAAGTTTTTGCTCTTCACGCTGATGTTCTTGAGTGTGATGTTGTTGCAGGTGGACAGGGGCATGTCGTCGCGCTTTTCGGGCTTGAAGAATTGTGTCCAGGGGCGCACCACGAGGAAGCTGGAACACGTGCCGGTCACGTTTTCCACCGTCACGTATTCATAGTGTTGGGGCGTGTCGGGGCGCATCTTGAGCCAGAGCACGCGGTTGGCCCCCTCAAAGGTGTTGTCGCGGAAGATGATGTTGCGGTCGTGCAGCGACTCGCTGCCCAAGGTGAGGCAGCTGTGTACCCGTCCGTAGCTGCAGTTTTCGACGATGATGTTCGAGTTAGGTCCGTTGTTAGGGTCCTTGTCGGCCCAGGTGCCCTTGCCGCCCTTGAGCACCACGGCGTCATCGTTGACGCTCATGTAGCATCCGCGTATCAGCACGTTCTTGCACACGTCCAGGTCGATGGCGTCGCTGCTGGGCGCCTTGATGCCGCTGGTGGGCGCATAGATGTAGCATCCCAGATAGCGCACGTTTTCGCAGCGGTAGAGGTGGTTGGTCCAGAAGGGGCTGTTGATGAGCCTCACGTCCTGCACG